>NZ_NTRO01000100.1:0-551 GCF_002560575.1 Bacillus sp. AFS023182
CTTTTAAATCGACAATTTGAAGCATCAGCTCCTAATGAAAAATGGTTTACTGATGTAACATATTTGACATTCGGAGAACGTACCTTGTATCTTTCCACAATCATGGATGCCTTTAATCGCGAAATTATTAGCTGGGTGATAAGTGAATCACCTAGCCTTCAATTATCTATAGAGACATTAAAACAAGCATTAAGAGGGCGAAATGTAGAAGGTGTCATTCTTCATTCGGATCAAGGAAGCATCTATACAGCAAAGCAATTTCAGATGTACGCCAAAGAAAAAGGCATTATCACAAGCATGTCTCGGAAAGGAAACTGCCATGATAATGCCGTCATGGAAAGCTTCTTCGGACATTTGAAAAGTGAAGCTTTCTACTCACAAAATCTAACAAAAGTATCCAACACAACTGTGCGAAAGACTGTGTTAGAATACATTCATTACTACAATTGTGTGCGAATTCAGGAAAAATTAAACTACCTACCCCCTAAAGAATATAAGGGACAGGTAGTTTAGGTGTTTTGATGTGTGTCCCATTTTCAGGGTTCACTTCA
>NZ_NTRO01000101.1:0-15872 GCF_002560575.1 Bacillus sp. AFS023182
CGGGGATTTATGAAATCCTACATACAGCGGAGGGAACAGAAAGCTGGCAAACCCTTGATATGAATGTATTCCTGAGATTTGATTACTGCTGATAATGTTGCGTTATGTTAACCTTCCATGAATGGAATATACATCCAATTTTCACAAAAAATCAGTTATTCCAAATGATACAATAAAAAAAAGGGGGCATTTATTCATGGAAAAGTTACAAATCTTGTTTGATAGCTCAATCCAATCGATAACAGAGTTACATCCTGGATATGAAAATCACGCAAGTAATGTATTGTTAATTAAGACGGAAACCGAGGAAGTCATTGTACGTTCCTCACAAATGATTCAAGAACCTCATAATGACTTCTGGTGGGGATGTAAACAGTTATTTGGGATTGATCCTCGAAATGTATTTCATTTAGAAGTCATTAATAACTCCTTAGCGGAACTAAGTTCATTTCCTGTACCAAGGGTTCTACGAAAAATGACTATAGATAATAAGGAATACGTAGTAGTAGAAAAGTTAAGTGGGCATACGATACATACTTTTTTGAATCAACCATCTTCTATATTAGAAAGCTTAGGAAAAGGATTAGCACTCATCCATCAAAAAAACTTTAATTACATAGGTAATCCATTAGGGACTCATCAAACATCTATTTATGATTTTCACAGTACGCTTATAAATATAATGCAACAGCTAACTGAGAGATTTTATAACAATAATCAAAAAATACCAGAAGTTCTTCCTGAAATGGAATTGTTATTAAAAAAGATTCCTACCCCAACAGAAAGTAATTTTATTTTAGTCGATATGGATCCTACACAATTTTTAAGCAATGGAACTGAAATTACTGGATTAGTAGATACAGAAGCTTATGCTGTAGCACCTAGAGAGTTAGATTTTATTGCCTTAGAATATGTATTGGATAAGAAGAGTGCTGAAGACTTTATTAGAGGATATATATCTGTGCGGGATATTCCTGATTTAACTTATGTTAGAAAACCATATAGATATTTATATCGTTTGCTATCAGTTCAAGGTTCTGTTGGTATTGAAGAATGGTTAAACCATCCGACATATTTTTAAAAACAACTTCCGGTAACGATCATTATGTAAATAATGATCGTTATTGGAAGTTACTTAGAATCTCCTGTTCATACCTTACAAATGTGTAAGCTTTTTGTCATGTATTTGAATAGTACTAACTAATACGATGGGACTATAATACTGAGTATAAAGTAATTATTGGACGTTAAATGAACGTACAGACGGAGGAATTAAAATGAAAAAATATATGTTATCTTTAATGCCACTTATCGTAGGAATCGGATGTTTAGTTAGTTTTAATATGATGGGTTCTAAAGTCGCGGCTGACGGAACTCTTGTAGAACCATTTTATTTATTACCAATGGGTTATTCATTGATAGCTATCAGTATCATTAGTTTTTTTGTAAGTAAAATGAAAAAAGTTAATAGATAAAAAAAAGAATCTTATCTTAAATAAGGTTCTTTTTTTTATGGGGTATCGTTTTGAAAATAAGCTTAGCGTACAAAATTTTCGAAATGTTGGCGGTACCCCATGCCCATCAAGCTAATATTTTTAATTACCCCCAAAACAAAAATTTTATGCATCGTTGACTACTGATAATGATAGCTTAAGTTAACTAGATGATAGTTGGACAGGTTAGTTAAACAACCATTATAAAAGTCAGTCTGAATTGATTCTTAATTTCGTCTGGACCTGAGAAAAAATGAAATGTGTTACAGTATGGGCATATGGATTTACAGCTTCAATGAATTCTTCTGCTTTAGAAAAAGTGTCGAATTGCATTTTAAGCATATAACAAGCGTTTCCAGCAATTCGATAACAAAACTCTACATTTGGCAGACCCTCAATATATTTCTTAAAAGAATTATAGTCTCCGTTTTTAACAGTTGCTTCTATTATACATTGGATAGGAAGTCCTAATTTTTCATAATCGACTTCTAAGGTGTACTTCTTTATTATTCCGAATGACTCCATTTGTCTTACCCGTTCTGTTATAGATGGAGAAGACAAATTGATTCTTCTTCCAAGTTCACTCATTGATAATCGACTATTTTTGCTTAATTCTTCTAATATTTTTTTATCAATATCATCTATTTTCATTTTTAAGGAAAATCCTCCTATTTTCATTAATTTGTTGAAAAATTAACAGGAAACTGATTTCAAATTTAATGTGATGGAATAAATTTATTTGATATTATAAATATTACCAGGAGGTATTAACTATGACAAGAATTAATGAATCTAAATTCGGAGAGACCCCTTTTCAAAAACTTTTAGGACATAACAAAGATGTATTGAACGGATGGACTCAATTGGGAGAAGTTTTGGAGAAAGATGGGCATTTATCCTCTCAGTTAAAAGAACAAGTAAGGAGAACTTTAGCACAAAGTAATGGTTGTGAGTATTGTAAAGCAAAAGGAAAACCTGAACCCCATTTATTCAATAATAAAATATCTATTGCAGTTGGCTTTGCAGAAGTGTTTTTAAAGCAACAAGGGGATATATCAGACGCTACGTTTAATGTTTTGAAAGAGTATCTTTCTGACGTAGAAATTAGTGAACTATGTGCGTTTATTACGTTTACTACTGCTTCACAGTATTTTGGCGCAATGTTAGCTTTAAAACCGCCCCAGGAAGAGGTTTAGAAATGGAGAAATACTCTACATGGAAAGAATATTTTTATGCTATTGTTAGAGCTATTATAATATATAAATAAGTAAACTATTTATTGTACTACCATGCAAGAACAGTAAATATTCCATGATCTGATGCAATCCAAACGAGTTGAACATCGCTCCCCTAATGAATTAACGTTTATAAATATGTAAATTGTTGTCTTAACTTCACAATTTGTATATTTATTACTGTTTTGTAGTGTGAATATCTTAATAGAATGAATTATGGACATTCATAATTCATTCTATCACTCTTAAAGTTTAATTCACCTTGTGAAATGAATTTTTTATAAACCTAGGAAATGGAGGTTTTGGTCAGAAATGAAATTACAACGCACTGATGATATAAATTTGGAAGCATCCGAAATTCAAACGCAATCTTCTACTGGTATTTGGAAACTTGTTGTCCTGGCAATGGGATTTGTAATGGCAACACTTGATACTACAGTGGTAAATGTCGCAATTGCAGATATTCAAAACTCCCTTGAAATTAGTTTTACTGGAATCACCTGGGTTGTTGATGGCTATATTTTGACATTTTCCTCTTTTTGGGGTATAGCCGCATGCCCATCAACTTAAGAACGAAAGCAGAGTGAATTTTCGTTCATATGAACGAAAAAACTCTTAAAATACTTTGTATCCTTAAAAATGAGCATACTAAATAAACCTCAAGCAGCCAAATTTCAAAAATTATGCAGCTTTCTTTTGTTTTTTTAATCCATTATACTCATAGACAACACCTAAAATATCAAAGACAGTTTTCTTCTCATATCTGTGAGATTTCCGTCCATTCTTCTGTAGGAGGTGGAACAGACGGATAAGAACCTTTGTTATCTCTTGGGTGTTTTGTTGTATGGCTTGATACAAGATGTGTAAATGATCTTTAACCATTCCAATTGCTTTATATTCACTTAATTCTTTTTGTTTCTTTTGTAAAATTAATTGTCTCATCTTAAACATAGTAGAAGAGCATAGAAAAATGGCAATGAGTTTTCCATAAACATGACATTCTAATCGCTCTTGTTTGATATTTTTCCAATGATGAATTTGAAATAGAGATTTCCAAGTTTTAAAGATGATTTCTATTTGCCAGCGGAGAGAGTAAAAATCATGTATTTGTTCCATCGGAACAATCTCCCAAGGCGTATTGGTAACATATATGTTCATGCCAGCTAATCGTTTGCTTTTTTCTGAATACGTAATCCCTTTTTTACTTTCCGTATACACTTGTTTTTTCATACGCTCACGAAGTTGTTTTTCTGTTAATCGATACATAATCACCCTAGTAAATAGTTTTTTATCCTTTCCAATATAAGCATCTTTGATTTCATAGATCTGTCCGGGTTTTAAGGTATTCATAATGTGTTCTAAATCAACTTTGATGTACTGAGACTGTTTTTTTACTGTCCCATTTCGAAAGTATTCAGGAAATTCATTTTTGATATATACCATATTGTTTAATTTGAGCCTTGATATATAATACACGCCACGTTGGTCCATTTGATCTAAATCATCCAGTGAATAATAGCCTAAATCTCGAATACATAGGTCTCCAGGACGTAATGTTGCTAAACACTCTGTGCCAAAGGTTTTATCATTATTTTTCCCTGGTTCAACTTGAAAATTTAAGAACTGGCCACTATGTAAATCATATTCTAACTGAATTTTTAAACCCGCTGTTTGTGCACAACCACCTGATCCTGGATATACATTCGCTAAATGTTTTGGCACTTGAAAAATCGTTGCATCTAAAATACGAATTCGTTGAAAATAAGCGATTGAAGAGTTTGGAATCACTGATGTTTCACAAATTTTATTTTTTAATAATGCAGAGAAAATATGTTTTAAGAAGCAAACTGCTTTTTTATTGAATCGCCTATTAAGTCCTTCTGGACTCATAAGAGTTCCTGTAACAGCATGAAGTTGACTACACAATCGTACCAAAGAATCATTCGCTACCCGTTGACTAATCCAGACACAGATAGCAGCTAAATCATGACCTAAAAATTTACGCTTTCGTTTTACAAAAGCTAGTTTTCTAGCAAGCTTTTCTAAAAATGAAGGAGTAAGATGTTGATGTAATTCTTCAGCAAATAATTGTAGTTCACCTTGAATCGAAAGATTCATAAAAAACGCCATCCTTTCTGTATATTTCTACAAAAAGAATAACGTTTTCTATGAATTATGGGTATAAATTCCTCTTAGATTGATAGTAATGTATGGTGGCCCCTTATAGATTATTTTTTCTCACAGCATATGTGATTGCATTTGTTTTTAATAAAACAAACTTTTCATTTCGCATAATTTTATATTCGAGCGGTTTTACTATGATGCTCAATACTTCCCAACCATCATATACTTTTCTCAATTTATTCAGCATTTCTTCTGTTGGAATGTTTATCTCCATTAGTGCATCCAATTTCTTATTGGTATCCATATCAATTTCCTCAACTTCAGAATTTACAATGATACAATTTATTCCATTGTACTTTGTTCCGTCTGCCATTCGTTGAACAACTTTTTCAAATACCTTTTCTGATTGGACATGTTCTAAACTTGAAACCGCAACAATGAAATCGAAGTTATTAGGTTTAATATCATAGTTTCCTATATCAGCTTTTTCAGTTTGGATTACTTCTTTAACTTCATATTCCTCACTGTATTGATTTAATTTTTGCAAAGCAGAGTCTAATAAATCAACACACACAACTTTACCACCACTTTTTTTTATAGCTTGAGCCAATGGGATACTATTTCTACCCACTCCAGAACCTAAATCAAGCACACTAAGATCGTCTTTTCCTTCAAACAATGGAATTAGATCTATTACCGTTTTTACAGGTTTATGTAGCCACGAACCTTCTTCAAACAGTTTATAATTATCATAACAATAGTCGTGATATTTTTTCTCCTCTTTTCTTATAAATTCAATTCTGTTCATTGTTTTTCCTCATTTCTAAAATTATGTATTCTATAAATTACTGTAACAGATTTAATATAACTTTTTGAACATCTTATCTTGTTACTTAAAGAAAGAATGATCAACAATATATACATGTGAAATTGACATCACGACTCATTATTGGTAGTATCCAAAAAAATCTCATTTCTTATCTTTTTTCAGATAAGAAGTGAGATTTTTTGTTTTGGGGGGCGACTTGATTTCTTAAGTTGATGGGCATGGGGTATAGCCGAGATACATGTAATTTTGAGTCATAGGTTTACTTTTATTTCTAAACATAATCAAATCGGGGGGTTCTCTATTATTCTCGAACCTATTATCACACACCCTAATCATACAATTGAAACGAAGTCTTTTCAGTAGCTAACTAATGGATGATTAGGGTTAACCCTTAATAGACAAATCACCTAATAAAAATAGACAAAATGATGTTTATACGCTCAACAAATCACATCTGGAAATATAAGTAAGTCTATGACCTATTTTTACACGTATCTCGGCTGTACCCCGTCTTGGCGTTGAGCATCTTAATATTTTTTAGAAAACTAACATACTCCAACACATTTTGACGATACAAATTTGTTAAATCTCTATCATATGATTCTTTAAACCACCTTATGTACTGCTTAAGATCCAATGTGTACCCCTTAATTGTATTTATACTTTTCCTTTCCTGTTCCAGATAAAAAGAAAATCTTTCTACTATATCCATATCCTCACTCCTTTCTATAAATTGTGTTGCATAAGTAATCAGCGAGTTTATTCTAAATTGTGTTGCGTTACAACCATAGATTCATAGTAATTATAGCACCTAATACAACACAATTAATATTGTGTTGTATTAGATAACGCATGTTTAATTTGAAATTTTCATAAAAGGAAAACCAAACATGTACTTACAGTTAAAAAATAAACGAACTCATATCGAAAAAATGATACTTCTCCCCTAAAATAAGTGGGAAAACTTTCAAATTACTATTCTACTGTAGAATAAAAATGATACATTAATAATTAAGGTAATACGGTTCACTATTTAATTTTAAATTATTTAGAAAGATATTGAGGTGCAATAGATGATACATAATATTTCAGATGTTTATACAAAAAAAATTCTTATAGTAGATGATGAAAAAGAGATTTTAAATTTGTTGGAAGCAGTTTTAGAGAAAGAGGGGTTTCAACATATTTATACGTGTACAACAGGAGAAGAAGGAATACGCATGTGTAAGCAAGTACAGCCAGATCTTATCATATTAGATATTATGCTTCCAGATTTAGATGGATATAGTGTTTGTCAGCAAATTAGACAGTTTACATTCGTTCCAATATTCTTCTTATCGGCGAAAAATGAAGATTTAGATAAAATACTTGGATTAAGTATAGGTGGCGATGATTACATTACAAAACCTTTTAGTCCGAAAGAAGTAGCATATAAGATGAAAGCATTTTTTCGACGCAATCAATATCAAGAAAAGGCTCGGATTATGTATCAGTTTGGAGACATTACGATAGATGAGGCACAAGGGACAGTGTTAAGGGGTGATACATTACTAACTTTAACAGCAAAAGAATTTAATATATTACTATTTTTAATAAAAAACCCAAATCAAATTTTTAGTAAGGCCCGCTTATATGAAGCTGTCTGGGGCGAAACATATCTGGGGAATGACAATATTATGATGGTACATATGAGACATTTAAGAGAAAAAATAGAGGATAATCCTTCCAAACCTCATTACCTTGTAACAGTAAGGGGACTCGGATATAAACTTAATACAAAAGGTGATGCAAGATGAAGTGGAAGGTCACGAGACTATATATTACCTCATTAATAGGATTAATTATGTTTATCCTAATCGTTCAATTTTTTGCTTTTAGTTATTTGGTATTTACTTACAACCGTGAGGGAGTGGACGATCCAGAAGGCTCAGTATTAGCTTTTCAAAAAGAAATCACAGTAGAAAATGGAAGTATTTCTATAACAAATAAAGGGAAAAAATTTTTGCAAGAACATAGAGCATGGTTACAAGTATTAAATCATAATAGTGATGAAGTATTTCAAATGTATAAGCCTAAAAATACACCAACTCACTATACTCCGAGTGATTTGATTTTACGCTATAAGTACGATATTGGGAATTATACAACGTTTGTGGGTAAGTTAGATAAAAGTACACAAGTAGAAAGTTACATTGTCGCTTTCCCGTCAAACCAAGCATTGCGAAAATCTGTCTATTTGAACTTCAATAATTTATCTAGCTTCTATCCATATGGGGTTTTAATGTTAATAGGAGTAACAGTAGTTTGTATTTTATTATTTGCTTACATTGTGGCAAGGTATATGTCAAAACCTGTTGTCATGATAATTGAACAAATTAATAAATTAAAAAAAGGACAATATAAACAAGTACCGGAAGAAAAGGGAATCTATGCAGAGGTGTATACAAATCTGAATCAGTTATCACATCAACTAAAGGATATTAACGTTCAAAGAAAAAGACTAGATACGATGCGAGCAGAATGGATTATAAACATCTCTCATGATTTAAAGACTCCGCTTTCTTCTATTAAAGGCTATAGTGAAGTTATAGGGAATCCAGAGTATAAAATTACTGCACAAGAAATGTACCAATATGCAGAAGTAATTCAAAATCAATCAATTTATATTGAAAAATTGATTGATGATTTAAAACTTACATATCAATTGAAGAATGCGTTGTTACCTATCCATAAAACTACAGTAGATATTGTGAATCTCACCCGAGAAACAATTATTGAATTTATGAATATGCCTCAATATGAGAATCGATTAATTGAATTTGAATGCCCTGAGGAAGAACTAATTATAAAAGCAGATCAGGGATTAATTCAACGTGTCACAGTAAACTTATTGAATAATGCGCTCATTCATACTGATGTTAAAACATTAATACAAGTTTGTATAAAACAAACATCCGGATACACCATAGTTACGATTGAGGACAATGGTGACGGAATAAATAAAAATGATTTACCACATATTTTTGATCGATACTTCCGTGGTACAAATACAGATCCAAAAAGTGGTTCAGGTTTAGGAATGGCAATTGTAAAGGAAATCATCGTAGCTCACGGTGGAGAAATTGCAGTAGAAAGCACCAAAGGAAACGGTACTAAAATTACATTTCAGCTTCCGTTAGAAAATTAAGCTAAACTTAAGGTAAGCTCAATTCAAGATTAAGCAAGAACTTTCATAATAGATGATAGCTTAATCAAGAAAAAGAGGTGCCAATAATGGGAACATATATCGTTGAAACAGAAGATTTGACAAAGACATATGGAGCTGTAAATAGTGTGAATCAATTACAAATGCAAGTTGGTAAAGGTGAAATCTATGGATTCCTAGGCCCAAATGGGGCTGGAAAAACGACGACAATTAGAATGTTACTGGGATTAATCAAACCGACTACAGGTAATATTAAGGTATTCAATCGAGATTTAAAAACAAATCGAATTGATATTTTAAAAGAGGTTGGCTCTCTTGTTGAATCGCCATCTTATTATGGACATTTAACAGGTCATGAAAACCTAGAAGTAATTCGGCAAATGTTACAAGTACCAAAAAAGAATATTGATGAGGTATTGCGTATTGTTCGATTAGAGAAACAAAAAGATAAACTAGTTAAGCAATACTCACTTGGAATGAAGCAACGCCTTGGCATAGCAATGGCACTACTTGGGAATCCAAAATTGTTAATTTTAGATGAACCCACAAACGGATTAGACCCTGCCGGGATTCAAGAAATTCGTGAACTCATTAAACAACTGCCAAAGCAATATGATATGACAGTTGTTATTTCTAGTCATTTGCTAAATGAGATGGATCAAATTGCAACACAAGTGGGCATTATTAATAGTGGACAGCTTATTTTTCAAGACAAAATTGAAGTGTTACGTAAAAAAAGTCAGGCATCAATGAAAATACGTGTAAATGATGTAGTAAAGGCACATCAAATTTTAGAACAGCATCAAATTCATCTTAGACTTGAAGGTGATTGTCTTGTTACGCATCAACAAGAAGATTACCTTATTTCCCACATAAATCATTTATTAGTACAGCACAATATATCAGTGTATAGAATTGAAGAAGAGAAGCATACGTTGGAAGAAATATTTCTAAGCTTAACAGAAAAAGGTGGTGTTTTATAGTGATTGCTGCCTTAAGAAGTGAATTATTGAAACTAAAAAGAAAGAAATTATTTTTAGTGGTATTTTTGATACAGTCTTTAGCATTACTTTGGTTATTTGCTATTGTGTCACAAGAAAAAAAGGAATTTCTAAATTGGGAGTCTCTTCTTGCAAGAGTAAGTATGATAAATGCATTATTTTTACCTATAATGATTGCGACAATTACATCTCGAATAATTGATTTTGAAAATAAGGGGAACACCTGGAAGCTATTGTGTGCAATTCCCAGATCTAGGCAGCTAGTATATATAACCAAAATTATCTTTAGTATCTTTTTTCTTGTATACGCAGGGATAATTACTATTTCTGTAATTATATTAATAGGAAAAATTTTTAATTTTGAAAGTGAAATTCCGGTGATATTATTACTGAAATACGGTTGTTTTACCATTATAGGATGTATTCCAATGGTTATTTTGCAACTTTGGATATCATTGGTAGTGAAAAATCAAGTATTTGCTTTAACGGCAGGTGTAATCGGCTCATTTCTTGGGTATTTCGGGCAGATGGTTCCTTGGAATACATGGATAATTTGGAGCTATTCATCTCTGACAAATCCAATTTCTTGGGCATTTTCCAATGGGAAAATAGTGTTTTTCCCAAACCAAGGAGTCATGATGAATCTTTTGTTAAGTTTAGGTGTTAGTTTATTATTTATCATTCTTAGCACTGCTCATTTTTCGCAAAAAGATATTCATTAGGAGGATGCAGATATGTTATTAAGCTCATTTCGATGCGAATTATTAAAATTAAAACGTTCAAAAATATGGATTGTAATGACATTCATTCCGCTTATTTGTATTGCGCTTGGACTCATAAATTTTCAAGTAAACTACGATGTTTTAATGAAAGTCTCAACAAATGAGTGGGAGAAAGCTTGGACACAAGTTGGATTAATTTATGGGTTATTTTTATTTCCTGTTGTAGTAAGTATTTATTGTGCATTTGTATGCCGCTTTGAACATAGCGAGGGAAATTGGAAAAAAATCATCTCTTTACCAATTCCATTTCGATATGTGTACATGGCAAAGTTATTAGTAATCTTTATGTTAACTTTATTGACACAAGTATTTTTTTTAATTGCTTATATCTTAATTGGTAAGCTACTAGGTATTACAAGTCCTATTCCTTGGATTTCATTATTAAATTGGTCATTCAATGGATGGATTGGTACATTTTCAATTGCTGCGCTACAATTATTTCTCTCATCTTCTATAAAAAGTTTTGCTGTTCCAGTTGGAATGAGTTTTGGTTTTACATGTATAGGAATGATATTTCATTACTTAAATATCGGGTATATATGGCCATTTACGCAACCAGGATTAGCAATGGACCCTATTCATCTAGAAGGCTTGCAGACTTTCTTTCAGTTTAGTAGTTTTTATGTCTTAAGTTGCTTATTTGTTATTATATTTACTTTTGTTGGAGTTCGAAGATTTACAATAAAAGATATTATATGAATAGAAGTACAGCGAAATTATTGAAATATTAGGGGACAGAACAGATAAAATTTCTAGGTAAAATATGTGCATTAATAAAAGAGCTAACTTTACTTTTGATAGGGTAAAATTGGCTCTTTTTATCGTGGCTTGCTTAGCGTGGTTTTTTTCCGGAATGCTGGCGGTACCCCATGAAGGCATAGGCAGCCTGATGATCCCGTTTTTTACGAAATTGAATATCCAATGTGTGCCCTTCTTTATCAATCGCACGATATAGGTAACAC
Organism: Bacillus sp. AFS023182; assembly: GCF_002560575.1. Taxonomy (NCBI): domain Bacteria; kingdom Bacillati; phylum Bacillota; class Bacilli; order Caryophanales; family Bacillaceae; genus Bacillus; species Bacillus sp. AFS023182. Next base: position 11,632 of record NZ_NTRO01000101.1, read on the forward strand.
CATTCTTCTTGAACTTTGATATAAGTCTCATCCAATTTCCAAGATAAATGTAAATGCTTATTTTTCTTCTTCCAAATTTGATAGACCAGGTGTCCGTATTCATGAACCCAGCGCATGATGGCTGTAGGATGAACTGAAACACCACGTTCTTTCAGAATTTCAGAGACATCACGATAGCTTAAAGAAAAACGACAGTAATAGCCAACGGCTACTAAAATAATATCTTGTTTAAACTGCTTTCCTTTAAAGTATCCCATCTATGATTCTCCTCAATCCATTTTGCAAAAGTTTAGCTTACTTTTAAAAACTTTGCAACAGAACCCTTGACGGCGATGTATGATGATCCCTAATAGGAAGAACGAAAAAAATTTTTTAGGGAAAAAATCAAGATTACAACCAAATTTTTGCTAATTGAGAAACTCCTTCTATTATCTTTTTTTCACATAAATCACCCAATCCAAGTTGAATATGCGGATATTGTGGTATATATTTCGAGAAATATTTTGAACAAGGATAAACTACAATTCCGTGTTCATATGCCCTTTCAATTAGCATTTTTTCACTCATTTCTGTTTTTACTTCAATAATAACGAAAATTCCGGAGCTACCACCTTTTATTTCAACATAATTCTTAAAATGTTTTAATAATTCCCTATTCAATAGATTCATTTTACGTTTATACAAAGCTTTCATCTTCCTTAAGTGTGAGTACCAATATCCTTCATTCATAAAGATCGCCAGTGTTCGCTGATGAATAGATGAGGATGTTTGCTCAAGCAAAGGGAGTATCTTTTTATATTCACTTATTAGCCTCCTAGGCAAAACCATATAACTGACACGGATGGAGGGTAGCAGTGCTTTTGAAAAAGTTCCTAAATAAACCACCCTATCATTAGAATCTAAACTTTGAAGAGACGGTATAGGTTGATGGATGTATCGAAATTCACTATCATAATCATCTTCAATAATATATCCTTCCACCCTTTTTGCCCATTGAATTAACTTTAATCTTTCATTGACGGGGATAGTCACTCCATATGGAAAGTGATGAGTAGGAGTGACATATAAAAGTCTAGAAGGCGATTTTAAAAGGAGATCGACTTGGATGCCTTGTTCTTTTACCGGGATTGGATCAATGATAAATGATTGAAGAACAAAAAGTTCCCTTGCCACATTATATCCAGGGTCTTCTACTGCCAGATAATGATAGTCTTGCTTTAGCAACAGCGACAAAAGTAATAACAAGTGCTGTGTGCTACTGCCAATAATAATTTGTTCTGCAGAAGTATTAACTCCTCTTGATTGAAACAAGTAATCTGCTAGTACCTTCCTTAATTTAATGTCGCCTTGTTTTTCTCCGTATGAAAACATGCTAGAGTCTTTAATGATTTTGTTTGTAAGCATTCTCCATTTTTTCAAAGGGAAGTTCTCTTGATCCACTGTCCCAATCTTAAAGTCAATAGTATTCATGGCAGCATGATTTGTTTCATGATGCTGTTCTCTAATGGGTTCATAATTAAGTGTCTCATCCGATATAGTAGCCTCTACAAAAAATCCCTTTTTGTTCTCACTTCGAATATATCCTTCCGATTGCAGTTGTTCATAGGCTACTTGAGCTGTGTTTCTGCTGACCTCTAATTGGATAGCAAGTTGTCTAATCGATGGCAACTTTGTACCCTTTTCTAATTTACCAGATAAAATCTGAGTACGTATGTATTGATAAACTTGTTGGTACATAGGAGTGTTACTTTCTCGATTGATATTAAATATTAGTTCATTCATCATTGTAATACCTCATCTGTCATTTGCATTTATTGTAAACTGTACCTTTTAGAAATGACAGTATAAATGAATAATGAATTTAGAAAAAAATTTGATTTGGGAGAAAACTCATGACAATATTTATGTACATATTTTGTTTGATTGTATGGGGACTCAACTTTATTGCAGTAAAAATTCAAGGAACTCCTGTCAGCTTAGAATTATCCTTAACTTATCGTCTAGTTATGACAGCCTTTTTATTTTTGATTCTTGTTTGGTTCCTTCGACCAAGAGGGATGCCAACAAGAAAAGATATCCCATTTGTAATAGTTTTTGGTGTATGTAACTTTGCATTAAGCTATTTATGTCTTTATTACGCCACAATTTTGAGTTCTGCAGCAATCGTAACATTGGTTTTTTCATTAAAGGTGATTTTGACCCCAATTACCCTTCGGATTTTTTTAAAAGAAAAGTTACATTCACGCGTTTTGGTTGGGGGGATTTTTGGTGTATTAGGCGTATGTATTCTCATCTATCCGAATTTGAACAACTTTCAAGGGTCCAATGACATAAAAGGAATTATGGTTGCGATCTTAGGTACGCTTCTTACAGCAGTAGGTGATGCCAGCTCGGCACGAAATGCAAGTCACAAGGTGAATCCTATCTATGCAAATGCCATTGGATTTACAATGGGCAGTATATTGATGGGAGTAATTGTATTATTTCAAGGACAAGAATTTATATTTCCAACATCGTTTTCATATTTATTTATGTTGCTATATTTAACTCTGGTTGCTTCATTTGTAGCATGGCTATTCTATTTGAAGCTAGTAGAAAAAATTGGAGGAGCTCGAAGTGGCTATATGGTTGCACTTTTCCCGGTAATTGGAGGAATAGCTTCCGTTTTAATCGGTGAGTCAGATCCATCATTGTATTTGTTTGCTGGCTGTTTTTCTAGCTGTATTGGCGCTGCTATCGCATTAGGGTTTAGAACTCGGAAGCAAGTTGCGAAATTACCTCTAAAAAGAGTTAATTAAGAAGGAATAAGGGTTGTGAACTTGAAAATAGAGCTCATTTATTTGGTATGCAAAACTTTAAAGAGCTTATACTGGATCTTTAGAAAAAAGAAAAATCTCAAGTGAAATTAAACTTATATACTCTTAGCTTGATGGGCATGGGGTACCGCCAGTATTCCGGAAAAAACCACGCTAAGCAAAAATACAATAAGCTGCCCATATGGACAGCTTATTTACATAATTATTGATATCGGAAGTACATAAAGTCGGTTTATTTAGCGTTTCATAAGAAGAATTACTTATTAGCTATAATCAAGAATCTTTTAGAATTTGTACGAATTCCTTTATTAGTTCGATTGTTTTCAATAAAATTGTTCAGAATATCAAAGTCCTCTTTCTTCTGACCAAAATTAGGGATGGTGGGCGTATGTTTAAGCAAGAAGATAAGATCTTCAGGTCTTTGATAATACTCAATAGCATTGTAATCAAAGGAGTGAATTTCAACAAAACCTGCTTTTTCTAATTCTTGAATGTATTTATCTTTTAATGTTCCATCAATTTCTCCGAAAGATTGTCCTCGACCAAATGCTTGTTTTAAATTCAATTTATCGGCTTCACTTACTTGCTGTGTTAGAAACGTTCCCCCTTCTTTTAATACCTTTGCCACTTCTAGTGCAATAAAAGGAGCATGACAACTGGAAATTACATCAAAAAAATCGTTAGGGAATTGCAAATCCTCTGATGCCATTTGTATAAATCGAACATTGGCAACACGCGATTTTTTTAAATTTGATTTGGCAGTTTTCATCATACCATTAGAACAATCTATTCCAACTAGCAACAATGCCGAAGATGCAATACGTAGTATATTCTCACCGCCACCTGTACCAATATCAAGCAAAATACTATTTGGCTTACAAGCTTGTTTCACTTTTTCGTAAAAATTCCACTGTACTCCTATTGAATTGCTCTTTATTTTACTGAAATCCCAACCATTTATTTCTCCAACTCTATCATAAAAGTTTTTATATTCTAATTCATTCATTTTAAAATCCACCTTTCAAATGTAAAAAACCAAGTCACATAACAGTGCCTTGGTTTCATAACTAAAAATGACTCCCTGCACTGTTCTAAGTTTTAGTTTTCAGAAAAAGGGCAGACTCCCCCCTTGATAGCTGGTACGCGTTTTTTCCAGCCCGAAAACTAATTACTTCGAACAATACGGAATGACATTCAATTCACCTCATTTGAAAGAATACATTAAGTATAATTGATAAATTAGTAACTGTAAAAATATATCTTTTCTTTTTCAATTGAAATTTCTCATTCTTTGAACAAGGAACAGTGTATATCCTATACACGACCAGTTAACATAACGTCTCATTATCAGCAGTAATCAAATCTCAAGAATCCATTCATACCAAGGGTTTGCCAGCGCTGTATATAGGATTTCATAAATCCCCG
>NZ_NTRO01000102.1:0-9356 GCF_002560575.1 Bacillus sp. AFS023182
GCCTAATGAAATAACCGTGTTTAACTTTTAGGGGTCACTTCATAAACGAGAAGGCTTTTTTTATTATTTTACTGCTTCTTTTAATTCTTTACCAGCTTTAAATGCAGGTACTTTTGAAGCTGCGATTTGCATTTCTTCACCTGTTTGTGGGTTACGACCTGTACGAGCAGCTCTTTCACGAACTTCAAATGTACCGAATCCGATAAGTTGCACTTTTTCACCAGCAGCTAAAGTGTTAGTGATTGATTCTACTACAGATTGCACAACTACAGTAGCTTCTTTTTGAGAAATTTCAGCTGTTTGTGCTACATTTTTAATTAATTCTGTTTTGTTCATATTTTCACCTCATATGTAAATAATGCTATTTAAGTTGTTATTATAACGTATAAAAGAGAAGAGAACAAGTGTACTACAGGTTTTCTATTAAATTCTTTTTGTTAAGCAGTTATAGATTTTTTCTTTAATTCCGTTGTTTCACTTTTTGACTGCACTTGTTTGTTATAGGCTAAGAAGTAAGGAAGTGCTACGAACAGCATACCACCGACTAGGTTTCCAAAGAAGACGACAATGAAATTTGGTAAGTATTCCATCCAAGTTAAATGCCCTGCAAAGATGGCGGCTGGTATAACGAACATATTAGCAACCACATGTTGAAAGCCGATTGCAACGAAAGTCATAACGGGAAACCAAATACCAATCACTTTTCCAGTGAATTCTTTGCTCCCTATACTGAGCCAAACGGCTAAACAAACGAGCCAATTACACCCAATAGCAGAGATAAATGCCTGTAATGGTGTATCATGTAGTTTTGCTTGTGCGATAGATACAGTTTTTGCTAAAAATTGTCCCTCTGTTAATCCGACAATGTGACCGAAAAAATAAGCTACAAATACAGCACCAATAAAATTACTAATCGTAACAATTATTAAATTTTTCAATACTTTAGAGAAAGATATTCTTTTTGAAAACCAAGCAATTGTTACGGTCATCATATTACCAGTCACTAGTTCACCACCGGCAAGGATAACTAAGATTAGGCCGATAGGGAAAACAGCAGCTCCTAGAAAACTAGTAAGGGATCCCCAAGATTTTGGCATTGTTCCAATGACGTGAATATCAAGTAAATAACCTAGTGCGATGAAGGCGCCGCCAAAAAATCCTAGAATCAACATAGGTAGTAGCGGTAAAAGTGCCTTTTTTTGGCCTGAATTTGCGGCCAATTCAGTAATTTCTTGTGGTGCATAGACAGACATGACTAACCCCTCCATATTTCAATACATTAATCCATTTCCATTAATGGGTTTTTCAGTCTCATTGATGGTTAAATTGATAAGTCCGGAGAAATGAGTAAAATCCCTCGACTAAGCGTTTTCTCTTCTCAGAACATACTGATGAATTTTTTTGAATGAACACAAAAACACCAAAAATGATAATGTTGGTAAGTAGAAGTAAAAATTACTTAGAGTTATTCTGTAAAAACTTTCATCAAAAATGACATGTAAATAAAAAGTACATACATTGCAAGCATACCAATAAAAGTATGTTACATAATTTGAATATTTTTGTCAATTCATGGTAAACAATTAATTGGTATATTATGTGAAAATGATAGTTTTAATAGTTATATGTGATGAGTATACAAACCTATACAATTTATTGTTGTTTAATTTCTTCAAGTCTTTTTGAAAAAAGGATGCTCTAATAAACAAAATAGTGTATTAGTAAGATATCAGTTACTACAAAAAGTGGTACTTTTTTAATTGTTCAGATACTACAAGAACAAGAAGTATAAGTAGAAAATATGTAACCACTATTGGCATAGTGCATATAGAATATTTTTCTTGACTTTTTATACACGGGCGAGGAAAATGGTAAAAAAGGAAGGAGGGATGATGATGGAAGAGTACGTATTGGATCTTTATAATGTTTTGTATACAACAGATTGGCAAGATATTGTTTCATTTCTTGGGATTGTATTCTGTTTAAAAATTGTAATTGTGTATATGGAAGAGCAAGGTATGTTCTATTCCTTTTCATCTCCGTCCGATTTAGAGCGGGAACCATTGCTCAACTATGCCAATATAAAACAGACGGAACTTCCTTTTATCACATTCTTTATGATTCGATTTATAACAGCTATTGTGAAGAAAAAAGAAGCTGAAGAAGGAGATTGCTATCCGACTTGTACTGTAGTGTTTATAAGCTAAATACAAGGAGGAGAATAATATGTGGTTTCGTTTTCTTATGATTGGTTTCTTTTCATTAACAGCAATTTCTTTAATGGGATATCAAGTATTAGAGATTTTTCAAGCATATAGTGACACGTTTTTTAACAAAAACTAAACGAATTGCTATTTCAATAATAAACCGATAAAATCCTTCTTAAGAAATATAGTTAAGGAGGATTTTTTTGTTTCATATTACTGTGTCAAAGTATTGTCACATTTACACTATGAATAATATGTTAAAATAGTGAGGTTAATTATACATATGTAGAAGAAGAGGAGTGAACAATTTGGTGAATCAATCAACAAATCAGAAAAGCTATGCTCCTATTGTGATAACGCTTTCTGTAATTGTCAATGCGATTATTTTATTTTTGTTTTTTGGACCTGTTGGCTACAAAGGAGAAGTACATTTTGATGTAACAATTTTGCCGATGTTAAATGCAATCTTTAATAGCTTTACATTTGTGTTTTTATTGGCAGCATTGTTTTCTATTATTAAGAAAAATGTGAAGATGCACCGTGGTTTTATTCTCGCGGCATTTATAACAACGTTGCTATTTTGTGTTTCATATTTATCGTATCACTACTTAGCACCAGCAACGCATTTTGGTGGAGAAGGTATTATTAAATATGTGTATTTCTTTATTTTAATTACGCATATTTTCCTTGCAGCAATTATTGTACCACTTGCGTTATTCTCGCTTGTATATGGTTTTACAAACCAATTGACTCGCCATCGTAAGATTGTACGTTGGACGATGCCGATTTGGTTATACGTAAGCCTTTCTGGTGTTATTGTTTACTTAATGATTTCACCGTATTACTAATAAAAACATCTCAGCCTTTTGGCTGGGATGTTTTTATTTCATTTATAGGCCTTGTATACCGCAACTTAAGATTTAAAGAGGGGTAAAGAAGATAGGTGAGGAAAAGCTTGAGTAGTGAGAGTCAACTTTCACTGATGAAAGTTTTACTTTATGAAGCAAATATTTTTGTGAAACGAACAAAATATGTTATACAAAAGTATATTGATTTTTATATTGGAAGGATGGGAAAGTATGCAAAACTTCGTATTTCGTAATCCGACAAAGCTTATTTTTGGCCAAGGGCAATTAGAGCAATTAAAAACAGAGATTCCTCAGTATGGAAAAAAGGTTCTTCTCGTATACGGCGGGGGTAGTATAAAACGAAATGGTATATATGATAATATAATCTCTATCTTAAAAGAAATTGATGCAGAAATTTTTGAGTTAACAGGTGTTGAACCGAACCCACGTTTATCTACTGTAAACAAGGGAATTCAAATCTGTAAAGAAAACGATATTGAATTTATTTTAGCTGTCGGTGGTGGAAGTGTCATCGATTGTACAAAAGCAATCGCCGCAGGTAGTAAATATGATGGTGATGTATGGGACATTGTGACAAAAAAAGCATTTGCAAATGAAGCTTTACCTTTTGGTACAGTACTAACTCTTGCAGCGACAGGTTCTGAAATGAACGCAGGTTCTGTTATTACAAACTGGGAAACGAATGAAAAGTATGGGTGGGGCAGTCCTGTTACATTCCCGCAGTTTTCTATTTTAGATCCAGCGCATACAGCTTCTGTACCAAGAAATCAAACGATTTATGGTATGGTTGATATTATGTCACATGTATTAGAGCAATATTTTCATCAAGGCTCAAATACAGAATTACAAGACCGCTATTGTGAATCTATTTTAAAAACAGTCATTAAAACAGCACCAAAACTTTTAAATGATTTAGAAAACTATGAACATCGAGAAACAATTTTATACTGCGGAACAATGGCGCTAAATGGCATTTTAGCAATGGGTGTCCGAGGTGATTGGGCAACGCATAATATTGAGCATGCTGTTTCAGCTGTGTATGATATTCCACATGGCGGTGGTTTAGCGATTTTATTCCCAAATTGGATGAAGCATGTTTTAGATGAAAATGTAGATCGCTTTAAACAATTTGCGGTGCGTGTGTTTAACGTAGAGACCGAAGGGAAAGCAGATAAGGAAATTGCGTTAGAAGGTATCGAAGCACTACGCAACTTCTGGACATCTATTGAAGCACCATCTCGTTTAGCTGACTATGAAATTGGAGAAGAGAAGATAAATGTAATGGCTGAAAAAGCGATGGTGTATGGTGAATTCGGTCATTTTAAAAAATTAAATAAAGAAGATGTAGTAGCGATTTATAAGGCCTCGCTCTAAAAGGTAAATCTGATTTGAAAACCTTCTTGATAGATATCGAGAAGGTTTTTTTTGATTGAGTTTGAATGAATTGTGATTTATTTTGGTTTTTATTGAATGTTTTTGATTGATTTTTGAATCCGATTTCATTATACTGTAATTAAAGAAGAGGTGAGTGATATGTTAACTCCTGAACGTCATCAGCTAATTTTACAGCTTGTAAGAGAGAAAAAAGTAGTGAAATTACAACAGTTAGTGGAACAAACCGAAAGTTCAGAATCAACAATTCGTCGTGATTTAGTGCAATTAGAAAAAGGGCGTTTATTGAAAAGAGTGCATGGCGGAGCTGCTGTATTAACTGGAAAAGGTGAAGAGCCTACGATGGTTGAAAAATCAGCCAAAAACAGTCAAATAAAAAAGCAAATTGCTAAATATGCTGCGTCTTTTGTAGCAAAAGGTGATTGTATTTATTTAGATGCAGGAAGTACAACGTTTGAAATGATTCCATATTTAACAGATAAAGAAGTTACGGTTGTTACAAATGGCCTTATGCATATTGAAGCACTAGTTGAAAATAATATTCGTGCTTACTTGCTTGGCGGGATGATGAAGAGTCGAACAAAGGCCTTAATTGGTGCAATGGCACAGGAAAGTATGGGGCAATATCGATTTGATAAGTGTTTCCTAGGAGCGAATGGTGTGCATGAACAGCTTGGATATACAACACCGGATCCTGAAGAAGCATCGCTGAAAAAAATGGCGTTAACATTAGCAAATGAAGGTTATTTTTTAATAGATGAAAGTAAATTCGCAGAAGTTGCATTTGCGAAAATTGCAAGTGTTGAAGAGGCAACAATTATTACAAATGCATTAGAAGAAGAACAAGAAGAATATAAACGAAAAACAAACGTAATTGAGGTTGATAAACGATGATTTATACAGTTACTTTAAATCCATCGATTGATTATGTTGTTCAAGTAGAGAATTTCATGCTGGGGACTGTTAATCGAGCAGAAAAAGATATGAAATTTCCTGGTGGGAAAGGGATTAATGTATCCCGTGTGCTTCATCGGCTTGGAATAGATAATACAGCACTTGGGTTTATAGGTGGATTCACCGGCCAATTTATTGAAGGTGTTTTGGAAAATGAAGGTGTTAAAACGAATTTTGTTCATGTAGATGGCGATTCACGTATTAATGTGAAAATAAAGGGACAGGAAGAAACGGAATTGAATGGTCAAGGACCTATTATTACGGATAAACAGCTCGGGCAGTTGATGAACAACATTGAAAATATGCAGGCTGGTGATCATCTTGTATTAGCTGGTAGCATTCCAGCGTCGATTTCTAAAACATTTTATGAAACAATTGCTGCTTTTGGAGCAGAACGTCACATTAACGTTATAGTTGATGCGAGTGGAAATGCGCTTCAGTATGTGATTCGAAATAAGCCGTTTTTAATAAAGCCGAATCATCATGAGCTTGGAGAATTATTTGGAGAAGCGCTTTCAACTGTAGAAGAAATTATTCCATATGGCAGAAAGTTAATTGAGCAAGGTGTACAGAACGTAATTGTCTCTATGGCAGGAGCTGGGGCTTTGTTATTTACAAGTGAAGGAGTATATGAGGCAACTGTGCCAAAAGGAACAGTTATCAATTCTGTTGGAGCAGGAGATTCTCTTGTTGCGGGTTTTGTGGGGATATATGAAAAAACGAAAGATGTTGAGGAAGCATTTCGTTATGGTGTCGCAACAGGGAGTGCAACAGCTTTTTCGGCTGATTTATGTACGAAAGATAAAGTAGAAGAATTATTATCGCAAGTAATGATTACAAAGCGATAGGGGGGAACAGAGTATGAAAATTACAGAACTTTTAAAAAGGGATACCGTTATCATGGATTTGACAGCTTCAGAAAAAGAAGCTGTCATCGATGAATTAGTAGAGAAATTAGAAAAGGCAGGAACATTAAATAGCCTAGCTGAATTTAAAGAGGCTATTTTAAAGCGTGAAATGCAAAGTACAACTGGGATTGGTGAAGGGATTGCTATTCCGCATGCAAAAACAAAAGCGGTCAAACAACCAGCTATTTGTTTTGGGCGTAGTGTAAGCGGTGTCAATTATAAATCGCTTGATGGACAACCAGCTCATTTATTCTTTATGATTGCGGCTAGTGAAGGAGCGAACAATACACATTTAGAAACGCTATCACGCTTATCTACGCTATTAATGGATGAGGAGTTCCGTAAACAATTGTTAGAAGCAAAAAGTGAAGAGGAGCTTCTGCACTTGTTCGATGAAAAAGAAAATGCAAACGAACAAGAAGATGAACTTAGTGAAGTAATAAAGCCCGAAGGAAATGAACCATATATATTAGCGGTAACAGCTTGTCCGACTGGTATTGCTCACACATATATGGCCGCGGATAGTCTAAAGGCGAAAGCAGCGGAGTTAGGAATTGCGATTAAAGTCGAAACAAACGGTTCTACTGGCGTGAAAAGTGGGTTAACGAAAGAAGATATTGAACGTGCAACAGCTATTATTGTTGCGGCAGATAAGCAAGTAGAAATGAATCGCTTTGCTGGAAAGCATGTTATTCAAGTCCCGGTTGCAGACGGTATTCGGAAATCAGAGCAGTTAATTAATCGAGCGGTAAATCAAGATGCTCCAATTTTTAAAGGTGGAAAAGAAAGTAGAGAAGTAGATAGTGGAGAAAAAGAAAATGGATTGGGCATATATAAGCATTTGATGAGCGGTGTAAGTAATATGTTACCGTTTGTAGTTGGAGGCGGAATCTTAATTGCACTTGCTTTTGCTTTCGGAGGAATTCAAGCGGAAGGTCCAATTGCAGAGACTCTCATGACAATCGGTGGAGGAAAGATGGGAGCGTTCGCATTTCTTGTTCCGGTGTTAGCTGGATTTATCGCAAGTTCTATTGCTGATCGTCCAGGATTTATGCCTGGTCTTGTCGGTGGTTTTTTGGCAGCACAAGCAAATGCAGGATTTTTAGGTGGATTAATTGCTGGTTTCTTAGCTGGTTATATTGTACTTGGATTAAAGAAAGTATTAGCAGGTTTGCCAGCTCAATTAGAAGGAATTAAACCTGTTTTGTTATATCCTGTACTTGGTTTGTTACTTACAGGGGTATTAATGTTGAAAGTTGTAAATCCTCCTGTTGTTGCTTTAAATGAGACGTTAACGAGTTGGTTAAATAGTTTAGGTGGTGCAAATGCTATAGTATTAGGTCTCATTTTAGGTGGGATGATGGCTGTGGACATGGGTGGCCCTATTAATAAAGCAGCATTTACATTTGGAATTGCTGCAATTGAAGCTGGGAATTTTGGTGTGCATTCAGCTATTATGGCTGGTGGAATGGTACCTCCGCTTGCAATTGCTTTTGCAACGACATTTTTTAAAACAAAATTTACAGAAGCAGAACGCAAATCAGGTCTTACAAACTATATTATGGGAGCGTCATTTATTACGGAAGGGGCGATCCCGTTTGCAGCAGCTGATCCAATCCGTGTAATTGTAAGTTGTGTTGTTGGGTCAAGTCTTGCTGGTGCATTATCGATGCTATTTGGAATTACATTGCCAGCCCCGCACGGTGGAATATTCGTCATTTTATTAGTAAATAAACCAGTTCTATATATTCTTTCTATATTAATAGGCTCTGTAGTATCAGCTTTGATGCTAGGGATATGGAAAAAGAAAATTTCATAAAAACTCCAAAAGGACAGTTACTCTACTAGGTAGCTGTCCTTTTGGAGTTTTAGATTCGGTTATATATGTAAAATACAAAAGATGTATTACGTAAAAAGACATAATGTAACTAAAAGTTGTAATGTTTCGATGTTTTTTTGTAACAAGAGGGTAACATTATTACTTTTATTGCAAAAAAATATGACCTTTTGAAAGAGAAAAAACGATTAAAACTCTTGAAAATACATATAGAATACAGCATTCTTTCATTCTATTTTATATTACAAAGCATTAATGATTGATTACGAATCGTTTGTAATTATGTGATATCCTAAATCTCTTAAAAAACTGTTGCTATAATGAGGGCACAAAAACAAAGCAAATGGAGGCTATTCATGAAAAAATTAATTGGTATAGCAGCGGCAGCGTTTTTTGGTCTTGGGATTTTCACTACTTCTGCACAAGCAGAAACTGTTGTAACAACAGAGGTATTAAATGTACGCGAGAACCCAACTACTGAATCACAAGTTGTAGGGAAATTATTAAATGGTCATAAATTAGATGTTACAAATACAGAAAACGGATGGTCAAAAATCAAATTAGACGGTAAAGACGTATTCGTAAGCGCAGAATTTACAAAAAGCATCTACTACGTAACAGCAAATGTATTAAACGTACGTGCTGAAGCGAGCACAAACTCAGAAATTCTTGGTACACTGAAGAAAGACGATATGATTGAAACAACGAACCAAGTACAAAATGGGTGGTTACAATTCGAATATAATGGGAAAACGGCTTACGTTCATGTTCCTTTCTTAACAGGTACAGCACCTGTTATTGAAAAACAAGAAACGCCAGTACCTGCAAAAGCAGAAGCGCCTGCAAAAGTTACAGCACCTGCAAAAGCAGAGGCAAAAGCAGAAGTGCCTGCAAAAGCAGAGGCAAAGGCACCAGTAGCACAAGCAAAACCTGCTACTCAAGTGAAAGCAGCAGAAACAAACGCTCCTTCTGGTGGTCGTGAACTAACAGTTGTAGCGACAGCATATACAGCTCATCCGAGCGAAAATGGCGGCACATATGGTGGTCGTGTATTAACTGCAATGGGTCATGACCTAACAGCGAATCCAAACATGAAGATGATCGCTGTTGACCCGAAAGTGATTCCGCTAGGATCAAAAGTATGGGTAGAAGGATATGGAGAAGCAATCGCTGGTGACACTGGCGGTGC
>NZ_NTRO01000103.1:0-5711 GCF_002560575.1 Bacillus sp. AFS023182
TCGACTTAGGTTTTTTTGTGGTTTAAAAATATAATATGTATTTATCTATTTGAATTAAAAATAATAAAGATAAACTTATCACCTACGTATTTCTTAAATTGTAGATGACAAGTAAGTATATTTATTTCTTCACATCAATAAGTTCAAAACGTTCGCAAACGAGTAACATGTCTTCAGAGAACTCACGACCAATTTCATTCAATTCTTTCGTAAAGAACTTTGTATGGGTGTTTTTCCAATATTCATAGGTCTGATTTCCTTCTCCTTCTGCAATAGCGAATTCTTCAGGGACCTCATTCATTGGTGTCAAAGTTACTTCTGTTGTTCTAATAATAGCTACAGGCTCATCATTGCTATTTAATATAATACTATAATCATTGGTTGTTGGAAGTGGTTCGTTTTCTAGTTCATAGAAGATATGCCCAGAGCATGTTGCTGTTTTTACACCATCAATTACTAATTGAGCAAGATAGTCAGGAGAGCACCCAAACTGCCATGCACTGACAGTTTGAGGTTTTTCATTCTTCTTCCAGTATTCATTCCAGTATTGCTGTGCTAATTGATTCATTAGTATCATTCACCCATTTCTTAATCGTCTAGTTAAATATCTCGTTGCTTATGATAAGATTCCGTTCGTTCATAATAGATGGTTTGTTTGATAAATTACATTTTCTGTATTGTTTTTAGAGTCAGGAAAAGGAAAGGGCTCAATAAATATGGTTTATATACTCGTGCTGATCATTTGTATCCATCTATTTAATAAACGTTTACATATGTTTATATTAAAGAATATTCAGAATAATGAAGTCAAGCTATTTTAAACAAACATCTACGTTTTTAAGATTAGATGATTCTTTTGGAATGATAAAACTAACATCTTTTATAAATAATTTGTTTAAATGCGTCTTTTTACTAAAATGAGGAATGCACGGTAGTTAAATAGGTATAATTGCAACTAACCGATACTCCTATAGAAATATCGGTTAGTTATTGTCTTTTTATCGGTGATCTTCATATGGTTATAGCAATACGAATACAGTGAATACAATAGCTAACAAAATGCGGTAATAGGCAAATGGCTTTAAACCTATTTTTGCTAGTAACTTTAGAAAGGTTACTACTGCTAGCATTGCTACGACAAAGGAAGTAATAAATCCTACTGCAAACATGGGAAGATCATTTATACTTAAATGTTCCCAACTCTTTAATAAGTCTAGACCTGTTGCTCCAACCATGACAGGAAGAGCTATAAGAAAAGAAAATTCTGATGCAGCTTTATAATTTACTTTTGCTAACAGTCCTCCAGACATTGTGGATCCAGCCCTTGAAAAGCCAGGGTATACTGCTAAACATTGAAACAATCCAATTGTTAATGCTTGACGGTATGTTAAATCATCTAATGAATAGGAGGTAGCTTCAGGTTTTTTAACTTCTGCAAAAATCATAAGAATAGCTCCTGCTACAAGCCCAATAACGACAGTATATGGTTGAAATAAGTATGTTTTGATCACATCATGTAAGAGTAAGCCAGCGATTACGGCTGGGAATACACCTAGGAAAACATGTAGTGCATTGAATTTTTTCTCTTTTTGCAGAAGAGGCCTAATGTTACATAAAGAAACAAGTCGTTTATGATATAAAACAGCAATAGCTAAAATGGCTCCTAGTTGTATAACAATCTCAAATGTTTTTGCTCTTTCTCCTTCAAAACCTAATAAGTGTCCGACTAATATAAGATGCCCAGTAGAAGAGATAGGTAAAAATTCAGCTAGTCCTTCTACAATACCGAGTATGAAGGCAATAATTGTATCGCTCATAATTTCACTCCTATTATATAAATGAAAATGTTGTAGGTAGACAGAGACATAGGTTGATATTCATTATCCTTATAAATCAATGGATATCAACCTTTTTAAAATAGAATATTGTTGCGAGAAAGCTGATAATAGCTGTAGCAGCGATAGCAACATAAGAATATTCTGGAGGATATGTCGGTTGCAATTCGTTATTTACTATATCTAGTGCAGCTGTCCAAGGAAACAAATCCTTGTGTTCCGAACTTGCAGTTAGAACATTTACCATTGCTACAACAATTGTTAATATAATAGGCGGAACATAAGTCTTCATTACAAGAGTTAGCAGTACAATAGGAGAAGATAAGATAAAAAGGAATCCACCGCCTAATAAAAATTTCACTAAAAATTGAAAAGATAAAGGGATGCTTAATCCAGGAAAACCTCCTAATAGCCCTAATAGTAAAGTTAGTCCCCATGCAACTATAGTTAGGATCATAATCCAAATAAGCAGAAGGATGAATTTGCTCATAATAAAGTTAAAACGTGATACAGGAATGGTTAATAAATTTTTTAATGTATTTTCTGTGTATTCACGATTAAAGAGATAAGCGGTAACGACTCCGTATAGAAGAACTCCCATAAATAAAATAATATACATATTTACATTAAGAAAAAGGGCATCGAAACTCGCAGGTGTAACGGATGGTTTTGTTTTCATTTCTATATAAAAGGCTAAAACGATCATAAAAGGTGCTACAGCTGCCCCAATAATACTAATCAAGAACATATTAGAACGTTTCAATTTTAATAGTTCTGTATATAGTAGATTAACCAATTGTTCCACCCCCAACCAATTTGGTGAAATAATCTTCTAATCTGTCTTCGCTCATCGTAATTTTTAATACTTCAATATCGCTTTGAACAAACGTTTTATTAATCTGCCCTTGTTGTCCGAAATGAGAATACACGCGGATATTTCCATCATCATGTACTTCGTAATCAAAAATATGAAATTGTTTTTCTAAAAGCATCGCAGCTTTATTATCATTGCTTACTTGAAATTCTAAGTATTTACGATTTGTTTTTCGAAGTTCATCAAGAGAGATCTCTTCTAATAACTTCCCTTTATGAATAATCCCCATATGATCTACTAGCTGTTCGACCTCAGCTAAAATATGACTGGAAATTAATATCGTTATGTTTCTTTCTTGTGCTAAAGATTTAATAAGTTTTCGCATTTCTTTAATACCAATTGGATCTAAGCCATTGGTCGGTTCATCTAGGATTAATAGTTCTGGATAATGGAGAAGGGTTCTTGCGATTCCTAATCGTTGTTTCATCCCTAATGAATATTTTCCTACTAGCTTTTTCGTTTCATGCTCTAGCCCGACAATTTCTAATGCCTCTTCAATCGCATTTTTTTTGTGAACTCCAATGATTTTGGCATTAATTAATAAATTTTCTTTTGCAGTAAGGTTTTCATAAAACCCTGGAACTTCAACGATAGAACCAATTCTTCTTAAAATTTCTTTTTGGTTTTTGAAAAAATCCTCCCCAAATATTTCGATTTTCCCACTTGTCGGTTTTATGAGGCCTAGTAGCATTCGGATTGTCGTTGTTTTCCCTGCGCCGTTTCGTCCGATAAAGCCGTAAATCTCTCCTTGATTCACATTTATATTTAGATTATCTACTGATTTTTGTTTGCCATAAGCTTTGGTCAAGTTTGTAGTTTTTATAATTGTATTGATGTTGAACACCTGCTTTCTATAATCTCTTAAGTACATGATAAAAAGAAGGATTTAACTGCTGCTTAATCATTTCTTAACTATTTCTTAAAAGTAGTTTGTTTAGGGATGGAAAAGCCAAAGGTTGTTTTTTTCCACGGAATACTTTCTACCCATATTTGTCCGCCGTTTTTTTCTACGAGAGCCTTTGCAATAGCAAGTCCTAGGCCACTCCCACCATGTGAGAGGTTTCTTGATTGGTCACTTCGGTACATTCTCTCAAATACGTTTTCTAAATCATCTGTTGAAATTCCAGGGCCTTTATCCCAAATGAGCAGCTGATATTCATTAATAGTTTCTAAAAGTTCGATTCCTATTACTTTTCCGGACTTTCCGTAGTATATAGCGTTTTTCATGAGGTTACCTATAACTCGCATAAGACTAAGAGAATCCGCCGTAACGGGACAAGGTGTTTCTGGGATGCTAACTAGTAACTCTATATCTTGTTTTGATAGTTCAGGTAAAAACTCAATGAGTGACTCTCTAGTAATCTCTGAAAAATCAAGTTGTTCTTCCTTTAATGAAAATTCATCAGCATCAAGCTTCGCCATATTAAATATTTCATCAACTAATTGTTTTAAACTATTTGATTTATTTGAGAGTATTTCAATATATTCCAGTTTTTCTTCTTCTGAAGTAGCAATACCATCTTTTAATGCGTCAATATATCCAATAATAGAAGTAAGAGGTGTTCGTATATCGTGTGAGATACTAGATAAAAGTTGTTTTCTAGCCTTTTGAGACTTTTTGGCCTCAACTTGTACTTTTTCTAGTTCGGTTATTAAGTCATTTATAGAGAAAATTATGTCATCTAATGAATGGTCGTTATTTGTATATAATCGTGTATGTAGATTGCCATTAATGGCGCGTTTTAATTTCGTAACCATGGACTTCCGAGTTTGAATAAAATGAAGTCTTGTAAAGAAAAGACTTCCTGTTATAACCATAAGGATAATGAATAAAATTAATTTTAATGTGTGAACCATATCTATAAATAGAAGTCCGGTGAGGATGATAAACTGCAATAGAATAAGATAGAGAACTTTATCACTCTTCATCCTTTTCACCTACAAATTTATAGCCAATACCCCATACAGTTTGAATAAACTTAGGATTTGAAGGGTCAATTTCTATTTTCTTTCTAAGTTTTCTAATATGTACCATAACGGTATTATCATCTTCTATATAGTTACTATCCCAAACATTGCGAAAGAGTTGCGTCTTCGTAAAAACTTGTTCAGGATTTGAGGCGAAGAACTTTAATAGTTCAAGTTCTTTTCCAGTTAAGGACACTTCTTTACCATCTATGTTAACTATGTACTTGTTTATATCAATTGTTAGTCCTTTGAATGCTAAGAGTGTGTTTTCTTGTATGTTAGCGTTACTTCCTAATACTAAAAAACGCCTCATGAGAGCTTTTACTCTAGCCACCACTTCATTAATACTAAAAGGTTTTGTAATGTAATCGTCTGCACCTATGCTTAGGCCTAAAATTTTATCTACTTCCTGATCTTTAGCGGTGAGCATTAATATCGGGATATTTGTTTTGTTTCTAAGTCTTCTACATACTTCGATACCATCAACTTTAGGCATCATAAGATCTAATATGATGAGGTTATATTTGTTTTGTTCAAATAAGTGAAGAGCCTCTTCGCCATTTATAGCGATATCTACTGTATAGAGTTCCCGTTCTAGATATTTTTTTAATAAATCTCGTATTTCTTTTTCATCATCTGCTATAAGTACACGGATATCTTCCATATTTTCACCTGCTTATTTTTATTATGTTATTATGATCTTGGTAATGAAAAATACAATAGTCATCTAATTATATACTATTAATTGTTAAAATAAGGGTGGAAATAGAGATTCGAATAGAGAGAAGGGATAGATGATAATACCTGCTAAAGGTTTGTCCTACATTAAGTAGAAAGCAAAGAAGCCGATTGGTGAAGACGAATAAGCTATAAAATGGTTAAAGCTTCATTTTATGGATGGGGAAAGTGAGTGAGAAGAAGGGGGATTTTAGGATACACTTATAATGATGTCTTAAAGAAGAGAAAAATTCATCAAAATATTTTTAAAAAGTTATTGACTATTATTATATAGAAGTGTAATATTATACGAGTCG
>NZ_NTRO01000104.1:0-3277 GCF_002560575.1 Bacillus sp. AFS023182
AGTATAAGAATAGAAATACAAAATGAAGTAATAAATCTAATAAAGCTACAACGATATAACATAGGAATTAATACCCCAAAAGGTATGAATGCTGTTAAATTTCCAAAATTAAAAAACCATAGATTAAAATCTTCCCCATCTACCATATTTGGCAAGCCCAAAGGAATACTACTCGGAATTAACTGGAATTCATATTCATGGTTAATATATTTTAATCCCAATCTATCGAAACCAAGAAACATAAAGTAGAGGATCAGAACGGAATATAGTCCTAATATTGCGAGGGTAATGTTACGATGTTTTCCTTTGATAATAAAACCTCCTATTACTAATAATTGTTCTTATTAATACTTTTTCGAATTCGTATATTTTAAATATAACAATAAAACCATGTCGATGTAAGTAGTAATAATCGGTTCTGTTACAAAGATAAAATGAAAACCAGTAAAATGCATATAGGGGTACGGAAACGATTCAGGGTATGAGGGGCCACTCTGGGATTTAATTACAAATAAAAAAGAACTTTATTCAAGTTCTTTAAATCTACGATATAGGAGTCCCACCACATCACTATCAAGCTAACAAAACAAAATCCCCCTAAAATGAAAAAATCCGCTGACTTCTCGAAGTAATTAACTGTAGTGAAAGAAAATTTTTATTTTGGAGGTACATTAAAACTTTAGCTTGATGGCCATGGGGTACCGCCCACATTTTAACGAAAATATACGATAAACAAATTTCAAAATAAAATAAGCCGAATTTCCTACTCTAAGGAATATTCGGCTCATATGCTTTATTTAGGTTGTAATTTGTTCACTTCATATTCTTTTAGTATCTTATAAAAAGTATTTTTCTTAAGTCCTAATAGTTCCATAAATTTAACTCCGCTTATTTCTCTATTTTTCCACTTTGGATAAGTTTCTTCTATTAGAATTAGTTGCTTTTGGTTTAATGCTGAAAGATTAAGTTGAGGACGCCCTAAATGCCTACCTTGAGATTTAGCAATTGTAATACCTTCCGCTTGTCGCTGACGAATCTTTTTACGTTCTTGATCCGCAACATAGGAAAGCAAAGATAAAAATTGATCTTCCATTAATCGGCCCATATCACCCATCTCACGAAATTTCCGACTATCAAACAGGGTTTCATTTTCTAAAACTACGATATCAGCTTGTAATTCTCTTGTTATATACTTCCATTCTGAAATTACCTCATCATAATTACGGCCCATACGATCTAAGGCATCTATGTAAACAATATCACCTGTACTTAATATCTTTCGTAATAATTGATATTGAGGGCGATCAAAATGTCGTCCACTTGCTTTATCGACAAAGATGCGTCGAGCTTCCACTCCTCGTTCCATCATCTTATGTAACTGACGTTGTTCATTTTGATCTTTTGTACTTACACGTATATATCCATAAATATTTGCCACGTTTTGTACTCTCCTTACATTTGTTACCACAATTATACCATTTTTGTTTATAAAGGTATTCGTTAAAAATAAACGTTTATAAAATGATTCGAATTACCTTTATAAACTTGATATTTCAACGTTTCATAGATAGGGCCTTTTAGTTTGTAAAGGTATACCTTTACAAACGCTCGTTCACTTTTTAGGACGGTTCACTTGTAAAACCCACCAATTGTGACTTTGCGCATAAATAATCTAAGTATTAAATACCTGAATATTTATAATACTTAGTATAAATGATATCAATTTACTATAATATGTAATTTATGTAAAATCATAATTAAGCTAAACTCTTCTTTAAATTCTTGCCCCTAACAAGGATTTAAAGACCATGCTATTTTTAGCTACAAATGCGTAAAAAGAAAAAAGCCAAATCTATACAGAATTTGGCTTTTTTCTTTGGAGTTCATGTAAATAACAACTTGAACCCACTACTCTTTTTCAAATGTAATTGTATTTTATCATATTTTAAACGTTTTGTTGTTAGATTTTTTAACTTATCAGAAAGTTCCGGGTGAATATTTAGAACAATCTTTATCCTATGATATTGCCCCCTAATTACTTGTATATAATAGAAAGTAAAACTAAGTTCATGACTTTTTATAATTTGTAAAATTAATCATTAAATTCTTATAGCTAATGTGTACCAAAAGGTGTGTTTTGTTTTCGGTATAAAACTAAAATTATTTTCATACCTTTTGATACTGCACAAACAAATTAGTAATAAATTCCCTTCTATGGATATCATCACTATTTTTATCTATAATACCTAAATTAATAGTTAATGTATTATCATAAAAAAGTGATGGTTATTACCCTTTCTCTGTCTCCTTATGCCATAGATAAGACCAAATCTGGTCTTATCTTTTTTATTTATGGGTTCTTGCTACACATCCATTAACTTAAAAAAATCTTTTGTTATGAGATATTTGTTGTCATTGGCTTGATGGCAGTGTGGCGATACCTATTAAAACGAGGAATGAGTGTAAAAATACACAAAAACCCCGAATCATGGACTTTTTTTAAGTGTCCATGACTCGGAGGACAGTTCATTGTATAGTGACCCCATACCCATCAACTTAAGAATATTAATTGTTCCCCAAAATAAAAAAATGAACTGAATTTTCATGTACAGCTATGAAGAGATAAAACTTTAGTTTTTGGATACTCTAAAATATTAGCTTGATGTTTATGTATGGTGCCCCCTACATGGACATGCATTTTATTCAGCAAACTAACTTCACCTTCGAAATCCTCATTTATTTCAGCTTCATCATATCCATTCCTCTTTTCTACAAAATGAAATTTTTATTAATTTCTCTAACATTCGTGAATACTTGTTCAAATATCGTGCAAATTATAGATAAGCCGCCAGCCATAATTCTATTACCATGAAATTGCGCTAAACTCTATCTCCTTAATAGGCAGTTGTGACAACCGAGCAGTTGGTTTATTAAGCCAGCTGCTTTGTTACATATATTTTCAATGTAGGTACATACTACCTTTGTAGAGCTTGATTAATTGCCATTTGAGAAGCTCTCCTTCTGTTTAGGAGAATAGCTTTAAAAGCTGTTCTCCTCTATTTATTGAGACAAAGTTTTTGTTCTCAAATAAAGTTTTTATTAAATTTAACTCATGAATAATTTTTGGAATTTTGGCCATACTATTTATGGGCTGTTACAAATATAGCTCAATCAATTGTTCATTCACGGGGCAGACAGTTCAACAAACTGTCTGCCAAAATATTTTTCTATAATTAATCATTACGCTATAAAGAGAAGGGTTCTGGTGCGAAAACTT
>NZ_NTRO01000105.1:0-4485 GCF_002560575.1 Bacillus sp. AFS023182
TTTTTTATCGAATCCATTTAATATAAGACTCGTCGAAATAAATCCAACCTTTATCTTTAATGTAAATCCAATCTTTATTTTCTCTTAGTTCAACTTCCCATTGTCCAATGCAAATACTACTCCTAACACCACTGTCAGCAATGGAATAGTGGAAGCATTCTAATCCGTCTTTATTGTTCCAGATTACACCTTTAGTTTTACCATCTTTTTCGATTACGGCATCATGTTCTGTAATCCAATTGTTTTCAGCGATTTTAAACCAGAAACGTTTACCGTCCCAAGCATTTGCTAAATATTGATGACGAGAATCTTTATATACCTTTTTCACAACTTTTGAATTTTCATCTGGTTTTTCATATACCCATGATTCAGTTACACTAATTTTTAAATATCCAAGATTATCAATATTTTCTTCTGGTACTAAACTATTTTGCTTGTTAGTAAACCAAGATAAGGGCTTGTCTCCATTTAAAAGATTTAAATCAACTCTTCCGATTCCGTTTAAATATCCATTATCCGTGTATTGCCATAACTCACAAGGGAAATCTGGTTTAACTTGTGGTGTTCCATCATTCGTTCCATATCGAGGAATCCAAAGGAAATCAGCTTTTACATTTCTTAGATCATACATATTATACATATGGTGCGATACATAAAAACCAACTTTCCAACCTGCTGCTTTACAAGTATCAATAAATGCTTGTGATGCTTTTGCTAAATCATTTAAGTTACCTTTGCTGTTCATAGATGCCACTGTATCATCTTCCACATCTAAAACAAGGAATTTCGCATTTTTATTTACACGTTTTAAAAAGTCATTCGCTTCTACAATTGCATCATTTATACTTACATAACATCCATACGCATATGCAGCATGTGCAATACCTCTAGCTTCTAAATTTGATACATGTTGATTATATAATTCATCTACTACATTTGAACCGTATTGCACTCGACAAATCGCTAACTCTAATTGTGGTGCCGCTACCTCCCAGTTAATATTGGCGTTCCATTTTGAAATGTCTACAATGTGTCTCATATTTTTTACCTCTTTCGTGTTTTTTAGTTTATATAAAAAGAGCAACGTTCTCAACGTCACTCTCACGCTTGTACACCGTTTTTATTTGTCAGACGTACCATTTATTTTATTCAATATCTTCTTTTCCTTCTTCATGATCAGACCAAATACCAAGAGCGATACCAACAGACAACAGATATGGAGCTAATTCATCTAGGAAACTCTTAGCTTCAGGAACTCCAAACTTTGTAAACAGAAATCCAAGCAATGAAAAAACCGCAACCCATGTTTTCCAGTTACGGAATCGTTTTTTGATATTTTCTTTTGACATACTACATTCCACCTTTCATTAGTAACCCCAGTAAACCCGCTACAATTGCACCAATGATAATCCGAAGAATCCAGGTAGTATTGGCACTAATTTTGTCCAACTGTTTGTTAATGTTAACAATGTCCTTTTCGTTACCTAAAGTCCGGTTTTCCAAATGACGGATATCTTCTTTTATATCTTTTTGATCTGATTTGATTTGTTGGATCTCTTGCTTTAAATCGATAATTTCTTGCATTATTCCACTCCTTTCAAAATAAAAAGCCCACTATTGTGCGCTATCCGTAATTAAATCTGCTCTTCCATTGTCGGTTAAGTATTTGTCAATTCTATCTTTATAAGCCTTCAGCTTTGTAATAACAACAATATACGTAAAAACTCCATCAATCACTCGCTGTGCCATGTACTCAGCCATTTTGCGCCAGCTCCTTTTTATAAACATCGCTACCCATTATTAAATCGTCCAAAGCTTTCTCAGTTAGTTCCAGTTTCTTTTTAAGTTTTTCTATTTCTGAAGGTTCTTGTGGTTTCGGTTTGTTCATTTCTTCTAATTCTTCTTCTGTAATGGTTTCAATCCACTTTTCTCCATCCCAAACAGGCTTGTAATAAGCTGGAACAGGAACTTCCGTATAGCATTCTGGATAGTTATAAATTTCGGTATAACCATTAGGAATTACCTCTTGATAATGCAATTCAACCGTTTGATATTGTAAGATGTCTTGGTCAACTTCTTTTTCTTGATACTCTTTGTTTTCGTCTAAAAACGTATGCAATACCTTAATTGTTACGATTTGAGGGATATCAACCATTCTTGTCCGATTTTCTAATTTATTTAGCGTTTTATATTCAGGAATTACTAGTTTTGTCCCTGTATAAGCCTTCGTTTCCTTGTCGTACATGTATACTGTTTTCATGTAAACTCTCCTATTCTTTTATTTTTAGATAATATAAGTAAATGTAAATGACCAATGTTTTAATGGATTTGTCCCCTCTGCAATCCATTCGCAATGTACAGAGCCATCAGTTCGAAGTGTAACGAAACCTGTATTTGTATCTAAATTGTTTAAAACATAAGTTGCGGAGAAGGTTAAATCACTTACAGGACGGAAATTTGCTGGAAGTGAAGCGATAATATGATTATTTTTCACACCTACTACATTCATATTGAGGCATACTGTATTTCCGCTGCGCTTTATTTTTGATGTTTTACCAGATTGGTTTGTTACACCGTTGATTGGAGTGATATTTGTCCAATCTGTATCAGATGTTTGTTTAATGGTACCGTCAGGTTTAATCCGAAATGCCTTAGTAAAATCCCAATCACTACCACCGACAGTTGTACTAGGTACAAATGAACATTCTCCGTTCGAAGATTGATACATTCGCCAACGCAGACTTGATGTGCCGCCACCTTGTATAATACCTGACCCTAGCGAATCGAACATTGCAGACCCACTAGTTTTCAAATCTCCTGTCATCGTGTCGCCTAATTTACTAATTACTTTCGAAGCATCTGCATGTTCTACCCAACCTAACCATTTACCGTTATCACAATAATTTGTCCATAATTTATTGTGGTAATCTTTTGCGATAACATAACCATAAGTAGGTGAGTTAATATGAGAAATGCCTCGCCAACTTATATTTTCAGGTATAGTACCCTGTACACCTCCAGCGCAGTAAATGGTATTCATTCCAAGCCCTTTTGCAACAATTTCGTCAAGAACGTTCTTTGTAGTATCGCTCACTGAAATTGACACGCCGCCTGTATCTGTTGTGATTTTTGGTACTTGAACATTTTTTGCATTAATTAAATTTGTTATCTCTGTAATTTTTGCGGTCGTTGCATCAATTTCTTTTCGATAACCAGCTACAGCTTCAAGAGCTTTGTCGAAATCGGAAATATAATGATTCAGTTCAATATTTCCTTGCTTCACATCACGACCTAGTATAATTTTTAAATCCTGTGTAGAAAATCGCTCCGTTGTACTTTTTTCGAACGCAAAATAAGCTGCCCACACACTAGGAGTAGATACAGCTTCTTTCGAAAATGTATATTCAAATATACCTTTTACTGCATCAATAATAACTGCATCATCACGAACGAAATGCCCGGATTGATTTGCCGCTTCATATTTTGCAGTATACCCTGTTAAATCAACGCTTTTACCGTATTCTTTGAGGTGCACAGTTACTTTTAATCCACTTTTATCATTTTGTCGAGAGTAAATCGTCTTTATCAGTGCTGGATTTGCTAAGTCAATTATGATTGTCTCACTTCTCATTATTTCACCTTACTTTCTAACGCCGCTATTCTCGCTTCTAATGCGGATATTTTGCTACGTGTCTCATCAGCAAATGTATCTAAAGACCTCCGTAGACCACTATCGCGATCAACCGATTCAGCATTTACTCTGTCAAGGATGTTACTTAAATTGGTATCACGAGAAACGGAATCAGCATTCACACGATCCGCTGTCCTTCTTACATCATCAAAAGCGGCATCAACAACTTTTACACGCGCTTCAAAAACTCCACGAGTCGTAAAATCGCTAAAAGCTACTCCATTCCATTTACTCGCCCATATTTCAGCCCATGTCCAAGTAGTCGTTCCGAGTGATCCTGTACCAGACTTTTTAGGAGCGAAAATAGCACCTTGATGACCACCAATGTTATCAATTGTCCATGATGTACCTTGTAATTGTGAATTTACGTATGATGATGGTGTATAGTTAATTGGTCCCGCAAAATCGCACCATCCGAAGAACTTTCCATAAGCATGCGTTTCAAAGAATGGAGCATTTATCGCTACGTTTCCAGATTGTCCATCAATAAATATATTGTTACCAACTGAACCATCAGCATTACGAACCCCAATCGATAATGATGCTTTTGGATTCTTGATTCTTTCAATTGTCCAGTACGTAATTTCTCTTCCATCTGAACCGATTGCTTGTGAAACCGTGGAAGCTGGCGAACCTGTAAGAGAATAAAATTCAATTGCGGATAAGTCTAAATTAATACCAAAACGATTATTTTTTGCTCTCATTGTTCCAGCAACAATAGATTCAGCATTAACATTAATAATGTTTGCTAAGGCTGCATTTAATGTCCCTGCTGTAATAAAATCAGCAACAAT
>NZ_NTRO01000106.1:0-14722 GCF_002560575.1 Bacillus sp. AFS023182
TTTTTGATGATCATCGTAGAGAGTTTTTGCAAGTAATCGGTTCTTGCATTTGTGCTTCGTTCATGTATACGAGCCACTTTGATTCGCTGTTTATGCCAGTTCGCTCCTCCTTTTATACGACGAGACAAAATATGTTTCACTTGGATTCCTTCTGACAGTAGCGCTCAAAATACGTCCTTCTACCTCACGACTTTTGGCAAACGTGACAAGGCCAAGTTTCGGTAACTTTATTTTCTTCCCCACAATCGCGATGTTCCCATTTGTGTGCTTCGTTGTATAGGATTGGACTTTATTGTTTTTCGACTTAAACTGAGGTGCTTTGTTTTGTTTGTTGAAGAATCGTGAATACGAGTCAGCGAGGTTGTGAAGAGAAGATTGAAGAGCCGTGCTGTCCACTTCTTTGAGCCATACAAATTCTGGATTTGAGTCAATATTTTGAACACAAAAAGTCAAATCTAAGCTATTTTTTTAGCCAGATCTTCTATTGCTGGGGGAGTTTTATAACCAATGCTACTATGAATTCTCTTTCGGTTATACCACTCCTCGATGTATTGAAATAATGCTAAGTTTGCTTGTTCAAATGTGAAATATTTTGTACGATATACTTCTTCTTTCTTTAAAATGGCATGAAACGACTCGATACAAGCGTTTTCATACGGACAACCTTTCTTACTGAAAGAAAGTTTGATTTTAAAACTCGCGAGTAAGGTGTAAGGTTTGAAATTCCTGACTTGTATATTGAGTTCCTAAGTCAGTATGTAGAATGAGATCTTCTGGTGGTTTCTGTGTATAGTAAGCGTTTTCTAACGCTTTTACCACAAGAGTTGTTGTCATATTTCGTGAAAATGAATATCCAACAATTTTTTTAGAATACAAATCCATCACAGATGCAAGGTAACACCAACCATCTTTTTGCGTGTGAATATAGGTAATATCCGCTACCCACTTTTCATTTATTGTTGTTGTAGAGAAGTCCTGTTCTAATAGATTTGTCCGTTCTTCTACAGTTGATTTTGATGAATGTGGTTTGTATTTTTTTAAGATAATAGAACGAACATTTTCTTTTTTCATGAGCCGTTGTACACGCTTTATGCTTACTTGTACGCCTTGCTTTAACAGTGTTTGATGAATCTTTGGTGCACCGTAACGTTCCTTGCTATCTTGATGAATTTGTTTGATTTTTTTGGTTAATTCTTTATTTTCACGGCTACGCTTTGACTCTGTTTTATGCTGAGATTGGTAGTAAGAATTTCTCTCTATCCCAAGAGTTTGGCACATCATATGAACAGAGTGCGTTTCTTTTTGATAATCAATAAATTGATGTAATTCTGTATCTTCTATTTTCTCGCGAATATGGCCATAGCTTTTTTTAATATTTCATTTTCTTCTTTTAAACGAAGCATTTCTTTTTTCATTCGTTTTAGATCTTCTAGTGTTATTTCATCTTCATCAACTGATGTGATAGGAGAATATATTTTAATCCATTTATAAATGGTTACCTCTGATACGCCATACTCGCCGCTTAATTGTTTGAGAGGTTGTCCTGAACGATATAATTCAACAACCATTTTTTTAAACTCTTCATTAAATTTCTTGTTTGTCATACGGACACTTCTCCTTGAAACCCATTGTAAGGACTTAACTAAGTTGTGTCCATATGACTATACTAACTCTATATTAACCCTTGGAATATGTAAAATAAATTGTTTAAAGAAACGGAGATTTACTAATATTAATTATTCGCTATCCGAAAATGAAACAACTTTATTATTTTTTTACAAGAACCGAAAACGGTCGTTTAAGGAACTTTATTGAGTTCTAATAAAGCTAACAGAAATATGGTCAAAAAAACGTTCCAAAACTCATTACCAAAAACAAAGTGCCGTAACAAACATTAAATATCGTTTATGGAACCTTTTTAACGTATGGTAAAACCAAATTTTTCAACTTAGAAATTCCTTAACGTACGAAATCCGCGAAATGTTGGTGCTACCCCATGCCCATCAAGTTAAAATCTCATAATACCCCCATAACGAAAATTTGACCTTTTTACAGCTATTTATGCGAGTTCAGCTCATTTTTTTCGTTTTGGGGAACAATTCATTTCTTAAGTTGATGGACATCCGGCTGTACCCCCATATTATCATCATGATCTTAATACCATTACTATTTGGGTCCGTCCTGGGCCCCAAACCCTTATTGTAGAAAGAAAACCACCGGCATTAGACCGGTGGTTCTGACTTAGAAAGCAAAGCAAGTACAACCAATACCCCATTTAGTTCCATCTTTTCCTATTACGGTATGAGTGTGTTGATGGAGAGGGTTACTGCAACTATGTAACTTGTGATCATGGGCATCGTGAGAAAGTATATTGTGGGCTAGGTTAGCACCACCATAACCATAAACTCCCGTCGGTGCCCAATCAGGTGATGCTGGCGGCAATTCAGGTGATAAATTTTTAAATTCATCATTCCCATAAACAACCTGACCACCCATAATGGTGAGTAATGATTCAAGGTCTTTGATTTCTTCTTCTGGTACAGTAAAGTAGTCAGCAGACAATACAGCAATATCAGCAAACTGACCTACTGCAAGGGTTCCCTTTTTACCTTCATCACCAGAGAACCATGCACTTCCTTTGGAATATAGTTCCAGGGCTACTTTTCTGTCAAGTTTATTCTTTTCATCGTATATCGAAAGACCACCAATGGTTTTTCCGGCAACCATCCAATAAAGAGCAATCCAAGGGTTATAGCTGGAAACCCTGGTTGCATCACTACCGGCGCCAACAGGTATACCCAGGTCTAGCATACGATAAATCGGGGGAGTACGTTTTGCAGCTTCTTTTCCGTATAAATCAACAAAGTATTCACCTTGGAAAGCCATGCGATCTTGGATGGCAATACCGCCATTTAAAGCCTTAACACGTTCCATACTACGATCTGAGATTGTTTCTGCATGGTCAAACCACCAGCGTAGACCATTGAAAGGAATTTCTCTGTTGACTTCCTCAAAAACATTTAAGAAACGTGTTATTGACTCGTCATAAGTTGCATGTAAACGGAATGGCCAACGGTTTTCCACCAATAGAGAAATTACTTTCTTTAAGTCAGCTTCCATCACCGTAGCTAGTTCGGGCCGCGGCATTTGAAATTTTTCAAAATCGGCTGCCGAGAATACTAACATTTCCCCGGCACCATTCATTTTATACTTATCATTTCCTTGACCCGGAGAAACAATTTTTGCCCATGAAGCAAAGTCTTCATATTCATGATTTGGATTTTGCGTAAATAGATTATACGCAATACGCAAAGTTAATTGTTCTTTCTCGGCTAAATGTTCAACAACTTTGTAATCATCAGGATAATTTTGGAATCCACCACCTGCGTCAATGGCACTTGTGATACCTAATCTATTTAATTCGCGCATAAAATGGCGAGTTGAGTTAATCTGGTCGTCAAAATTAAGTACTGGAGCTCTACCCAAACTTGAATAAAGAATAGAAGCATTAGGATTAGCAATCAAAAGACCCGTTGGATTACCTCGTTTATCCCGGTCAATTAAACAGCCCGGAGGGTCTGGGGTATCTTTTGTGTATCCCAGTGCACGCAGCCCTGCACGATTTACAAGTGCTCTATCGTAAAGATGTAGCACAAAGACAGGTGTGTCTTCAGAAACAGCATTAATCTCTTCCAAAGTTGGCATCCTTCGCTCTTTAAATTGAAATTCAGACCAACCTCCAACTACTCTTACCCACTGAGGAGCAGGTGTACGTCTTGCCTGCTCTCTAAGCATTTCCAGAGCAATAGCAAGTGATGGTACACCTTCCCAACGCAATTCCATATTATAATGTAGACCACCACGAATAACGTGTATATGAGAGTCATTCAAACCCGGAATAGCTCTCTTTCTTTTAAGATCTATTTTTTTGGTTTTTTCTGTGACACTATCAAGAAGCTCATCTCCACCTACTGCCGTGACTAAGCCATCAGTTATGGCGATAGCTGATACCTCAGGTTGAGATGGGTCAAGGGTAGTGATTTTTCCGTTATATAAGATCATATCCGGCAAATTCATGTTTACACCTCATCTACTTCCTATTATTCTGTAACCATGGATGAAATATTTTACCGAGAATCGGCATGACTACCCATGATAGCAAGGAAACTATACATATAGAAACAAAAAAAGCTGATATAATAGGATTCATATTTTTTATAATAGGTCCTATTACTTTAGGCACCAACATACTAATAGGCCATACACCAAGAACAGTAACAATAGACATTTTCCATTTTGGCGGTGGAACTGGCGTTTTCGGAGTAACAAACCAATAAGCCAAACTGTTTTCAGTTTTGTAAGTTGGATTAGTTGCTTGAAATTGTTCTGCTTTTTTTAACAAATCTCGACGAATATCTGATTCTTGCCAAGAACGTAGATGCTCATACGTATCAAAGCGAAAAATAACAGTATACTCTCTGGATCCGTTATTGGGGACTATTAAATTTACGCCTAAATGCCCTGGGAATTTAGTAGCGGCAGCTTCGATTTCATGTCTCCATGTTTCAAATTGTTTTTCTTTACCTTCTTGAATTTCCCATGTAACAATCGTTGTTACTGGACCGCTAACATCCATTGTGTTCCCTGTATGAGTTTCTCCGACAGTCACTCTTTCTTGGTTCATAATTTCCTGCTTGGAAGCGCGCCATGCACCATAGTATATGCGTATTCTACGCCTTGACCATAAGCGCCAGTGTGTTCTTTCACAATTTCCATAACAGCATCATAAGTGTCTTTGCGTGCCCAGTCACGTTGGTATTCAAGTAAAACTTGGATTGCTGTCACTGGAATTGCACCAGCTTGTTCTACACGACGCATAGCAGCGTTATGTGCTGTCAAACTAGTACCACCTGAAGCATCATCAACTGCATAAACCTCATAGCCAGCTTTAATTGCTTCAAGCACAGGGAATGCAAGGCAAACTTCAGTCCAAAGTGCTGCAAATATTAATTTCTTTCTACCTGTTGCTTTAACTGCCTCAACAAATTTTGGATCTTCCCAAGAGTTCATTGAACTACGTTCTATAATTTCATGGTTTGGGAATATGTCAAGAATTTGTGGCCAAAAATAACCAGAAAAGCTGCGTGTTTCAACTGTAGTAAGAATAGTAGGTACGTTAAAAGTTTTTGCTGATTTAGCAAGCAGCATAACGTTATTAATCAATGTTTGTCTGTCAATACTTGCAACTCCAAAAGTCATTTGAGGCTGAAAATCAATCAAAATTAATGCACTGTTCTCCGGATTTAACAATTCTAAATTACTCATAATAAAACGCTCCTTTTTTTAATTGTTTCAAATTAATTTTTTGAAACTAATTTATTTTCTGTTAATTAAGACTGTAATCGTAAAAATAAAAGCTTTGCTATACTTTTTAATTTAAAAGAGAGCGCTGATTTAATCAGCGCTAAATTTATACTACCCACTTTTTAAAAAGTGATTTAAAGCTATTTCTTTGGAATACATTTATGCATTTTGTTTACTAAGATCTCGCTGAGCTCCCATGTAGCTTCCAATTATATTTTGATAGCCTGGAAGATTACTAGCAAGCAAATTGCCAAAACCTTCGACATCGTTGCGCCAATCGCGTTGTAATTCGCAAGCTACACTAAACCAGTTCATAAGCTGCACGCCACTATGTGCCATACGAGTATTGGCAGCATCTGCAACTTGTTTACTAAAAGTTCCTGAAGCATCAGTAACAGCAAATACTTCATACCCAGCTTTTATAGCAGAAAGTGCCGGGAAAGCAACGCAAACATCTGTAACTACGCCCGCGATGATGAGTTGTTTTTTTCCAGTTTCTTCGATTGCTTTTACAAAATCATCATTATCCCATGCGTTAATTTGTCCAGGTCGAGCTATTTTTGGTGCGTGAGGAAAGAGATCAACCAATTCTTGCATTAAAGGTCCGTTAGGTCCATGTTCAAAGCTTGTTGTTAAAATAACTGGTAAATCAAAAAACTTAGCAGTTTGAGCGAGAGCTAAAACATTGTTCTTGAATTCATCAACACCATAGTCACGTACTAGTCCGGACATAAGACCAGTTTGATGATCCACTAACAGAACAACAGCGTCATCTTTGTTAATACGAGAATAGAGATCAGACATTATGTATTCCTCCTAAAAAATTAAGTAATCGAAGAAAGTTTTAAAAGTGGAATATTATCATAAATTTCTTCGTTTGTTACGATTAGTTTATAAATAAATTGATCGTTAATATTAATTAATCCATAAACTTATGACACATCGATAATTTTCTTAAAAATCTGAAAGATAATATTAGACTATTTTTTTTAAATACTCAATCTCCTTTTATTAATCTAAAATAGTGGTTTTATCTATCCAATTTACAAATTGTTGTAAATAACGCTGAAGATAACGTTTTGTTTGTTCGTCAGTAAGCACTTTCTGATCGGAATCAATCTTTTCATGTACTTGGGAAATCAGCACTTTTTGAAATGGAAGAACATGAGCTTGCATGGCTTCTAGTATTTCTCTGATTTGCATTTGAGCATAAACAGTGCCTAATCCCCCAGGAGTTGCACCAATTAAACCAACCGGCTTTCTGCTAAGAACAGCAGATTCCCGAGGTCTTGATGCCCAGTCCAATGCATTCTTTAATACGCCAGGAATTCCAGAATTGTACTCTGGACTTACAATAATGATACCGTCAACGTCCTGGATAGCAGATTTAAAGGATGTCACTGTTTCTGGAACACTTATTTCTAAGTCTTCATTGAACAAAGGTAGATCATTTATCTCGATCCAATGAAATTGATGGGAATCATCCATCCCTGTTAATGATTGAGCAATGATTCGATTATAAGAGTTTTTTCGTAAACTACCACAAATAAGGCCTATGGTTTTAGTCATATATTCCCTCCTTTTATAAGGTAAACCTATTATACCATTATATACCAAATTGGTAGAAGTAGTTTTACGCCTAGCCATTGTTCCTCATTTACCAATCTGTTTATGCTTTTTTCAAACTTTGCAACAGAACCTAAAATGCCCCCTAATCTATCAGTTAACATTTATTCATTTGTAATCAGTCTTCTAAAAATGATAGCAGTGCTTCATTAAATTCTTTGGCATGTGTTGCATTGAGCCCATGTGGACCACCCTTTATTAAAGCTACCTTAGAATTAGGAATTGCTTCATGTGTTAGCTTCCCACTATATTCAAATGGAACTGTTGCATCTGAATCACCATGAATAAC
The DNA here is from genome assembly GCF_002560575.1 of Bacillus sp. AFS023182. NCBI lineage: Bacteria > Bacillati > Bacillota > Bacilli > Caryophanales > Bacillaceae > Bacillus > Bacillus sp. AFS023182. Next base: position 7,280 of record NZ_NTRO01000106.1, read on the forward strand.
AAGGGTAGGTATATTAAACATGGCTAAATCTCCTCTGAAGTCCGTTTTGCTGAAAGCAGTGATACAATCTAGTGTTCCTTTAGGCGATGCACCCGCTGCAATATCTCTATTGTAAAGCCGGAATGGTTCACTGACTAAGTCAGTTCTATCTCCAGCAGCAAAAAATCCTCTCGTAAACTCATCAAGAAATGCTAGGCGATCATTTTTTACTCCATTTTCAAATCCTTGAATTGCTGCATCATCTAATACTCCCTCAGGATGATCTGCTGACTTGTAAAGAAATGGTGGTACAGCTCCTGCAAATACAGCCTTCTCTACTCTATTTGTGCCATAGTTTCCGATATAGCGAGCTACTTCTCCACCCCCCATTGAAAATCCGACCAGTGTCACATTTTGGAGATCCAAATGCTCTAGTAACAGATGTAAATCAGTAGTAAATGTATCATAATCATAACCATTCCATGGCTGAGAAGAGTTCCCGAACCCTCGACGGTCATAAGTTATGACTCTGTATCCAGCCTCAACGAGAGCAGGAACTTGGTATTCCCAAGATCGGCTACTTAATGGCCAACCGTGAATTAATACTACTGGCTTCCCTGTACCATGATCCTCATAATATAGTTCAATGGGTGTTTGATTTTCGGTTCCTACAGTAATTTTTGCCATTCTTCTACCTCCAAAAAATATTCTGATTACATGTATTTTTCGTCAATAATCCGGATGAATCTCGTAACCTATTTATAAATAAAGTCAATGATGATACCTGTACCTAAAGCTAATAAAACAGAACCAGTTGGACATTTTTGAGTTTTCTATATTAGAAACGTTTTGCTACTTCACGTGCATTTGCAATTGCTGCCTCTTTAATTTCTTGTGCTTTTTCAGGGTTTGCATTCATTCCTTCAACTGCAAGATATTCTGTATCAGATACACCCATAAATCCTAATACAGCATTTAAGTGTTGACGACCAAAGTCCATTACTGCATATGCTCCTTCAGAGTAAATGCCACCTGTAGCTTGAATGTGAAGTGCTTTTTTATCTTCTAATAATCCAACTGGACCATTTTCAGTATATTTAAATGTTTTACCTGCGATGGATAGGTTATCTAAGTATGCTTTTACTACTGGCGGATAGCTAAAGTTCCACATTGGTGTTACAAATACATAACGACCTGCATTCATAAATGTTTCTAAGTTTGTATTCATTGCTGCAATTTTTTGCTGTTGGCTTTCGCTTAACGTTTCAAAGCCTTCACCTGCTGCGAATTTCCCCCAAGCTGCAAATACTTCTGTATCAATTTCTGGTACAGTTGTGTTAAATAGATCAATTGTTACAACTTCATCTTGTGGATGTTCATTTTTATACGCTTCGATAAATGCTTCCCCTACTGCCATACCGAAAGATGCTTCTGCTGAATTTGGATTTGCTGTAATAAATAGTACTTTTGTCATTTTTATTCCCTCCCTCAGTAAATATCTTTAATTAAAGACTTTCTCCTAAAAAGTAAATCACTTACCTTATGTAAGTATAATACACAACCATTATTTTCCTGTCAATAAAAATAGTTACTTTTTTAAGTAAGTTAGCGAACTCTCCTATCTCGTTTTATTAAATGGGGTATCGCCACACATCCATCAACTTAAGAATTTTATATCACCCCCAAAACAAAAAATTTACCATTTTACAGTTATTTATGAGAATTCGGCTCACTTTTTTTGGGATCAATTAATCTCTTAAGTTGATGGCGATAGGGTATCGCCACATGCCCATCAAGTTAAAATCTCATAATACCCCCATAACGAAAATCCCACCTTTTTACAGCTATTTATGAGAGCTCGGCTCATTTTTTTCCTTTTGGGAAGAATGTATTTCTTAAGTTGATGTCGATGGGGTATCACCAACATTACGCGGAAAACATACGCTAATACATTTAGCGTGTTTTTTATATTTAGGTTTGTATACTCAAATATGCAAAAACAAACCATCATAAAAGAGCGTTCGTTTTTGCGTTTTTGGAGGGTATCAATCTGTCGATAAATTGATATTATCATATGCTTGGTGTTGAGATATTGAGAAATAAAAATGTCATTTTATTAAGAGGAAAAGTGGATTTTGCGTTTTGGCATCGCTGGAGGATCAGCGTTAAATTCAATGTATAGCTTCACTATTCATCTTCTTGCTCCATTTTGTAACGGGGTCTTTTTATTGTAGTAGAAAAAGCAACCTTCCGAGTGCTCATAGGGGTACCGTCAAAAGAACTATTTGTAGTCCTGCCGACAAAACACAGATTTTATACGCTAAGACAGTTTCTAAAAGTGAAATCTCATCTTTGCTACTGTAAAAAAACAACTAGCCCCCCCACAAGAGGGGCTAGTTAACGTAAAATTCGTTCTTGGAAGTTGTTTTTACATTCCGGAAGACCCTGCTATGACAACAAATGTTGTCCAAATCAGCGTTATAGTGACTATGAGTAAATTAATAGACCTCAAAACATTGCTCATTGTACCCCACTGTATATTTTTGGTCTGTAAGAATACAAGAATAATTGATGTAATGGTACAGGCATATGTTAAGCCTACTCCAATCCAAAACCATGCCATACTGAATGTACCTACTACCCCTGTTTCATTTTGTCCCCAATACGCCATATCTTGAAATTTTAGGCTGAATATAAATCCGATAATTGCCACAATAAATGGAGCGATATTCCAAGCATTTATTCTCACCCTAATCGAATCTCCTTCCATTACACAGCAAACCCCTTCTTCTGTTTAGAAAGGGATTTATGTCATTACTTATGTACAACACAGTGTAGCATCGCTAAAGGCATCTTCGGGAATATATACTTTATCATCTTTTATTTCATAGGGAATGTTATTTCTTTTTAGTTTAGCTGTATCAACAGTGTCAACAGTGCTACCCCACTGTTCTAACTTGCCGTTGTACTTTTGACAAGCAGGTAACATTAAAAGAGCTGTAAAACATAAAAATAGATTTCTAAAACGATGTTTCTTCATAATAACCCTCCTCTTCCTTGATTGTATCATTCGGGAGAAGTGATTTGTCATAAAAATTGGATGTATATTCCATACATGTAAGGTTAACATAACGTAACATTATCGGGATTCAATGTATTTAGAAGACTATTAAAAGTCCTCCAGATGGTTTAACTGGAGGACTTTAGTGTTCACGTAATTATTGTTATTGGAAGTTATAAGCACAGTTTGTATTATGTTTAGGTAAATCTCAATCTTCATCAAGCATATAAAGTTCCTAAAATAAATCAAGTATGATATTAGCTATGTAAGTTTCTAAGAATGCAGCAACGATAATTATAGGTAAAGTTAAAACAGCATAAATTTTTATTACTTCTAAAATCTTTTTATTCAGAGATACTCTTTCTTTATCCTTTTTGAACATAATTTTTAATTTGATTCTAATAAATTTATTTAATTCAAAAAGAATGGCTGCAAATAAACAAAAAGCGAAAATTTCAAAAAGGTAATGAGGGATAGAAGAAATTATCATCCCAAAACCTTTTTTAAAATCAGCTTGTAACACAATTCCAAAAAGAACCCCAAGAAGTGAAGAAGTTGAAATTATATGTATAACATATAAAAATTGTATTGGAATTAAGGCTAATATAAACATTTGTAAAGGTATGATAAAACCATTATTAACAATAAATGCCCATACCTTTTCTATACCTGTTGATTCCTTTACTTGACTTGATAGTCTATTTCCTATCCCTTCGAGTATTTCTTTTAGATCGGGATTGATTATAAAGGTTATTACGGTTGCAATAACTGTTAGTGCTACCCCTAATATAAAAAAATTAATAGCTCTTTTAAATACCACCTTATTAATTACATTCGAAATAACTCTCACCTCTTTTTCTAAATTTTACTATCTGAATAATACGGTAGTAAAGAAATTTTTCTTGTATATCGTATTCATGCTCGGTTAACATAGCGTGTCATTATCAATAGTCAACAATGGGTAGAATTTTCGTTATGGGAGAATTTTGATTTTTTAGGTTGATGGTGATGTGGCGGTACCCCACATCCATCAAGCTAAGAAAAACAAATACCCCAAAACGAGAAATTTTGGGGTATCATAAAATTTTTAAATCTTTACTTTTTGTTTTGCCGTTTCATTTGTATACTACTTATAACTCCTAACACAATCGCTACTGTACAACATACGATTGAGAAAGTCTGTAATATGTCTGTAGAAAAATAACCTACCCCTAACACTACTGCTAAAACGATTCCTGCTACTAATATTCTCCGTTTCTGCATGTCCATATAAACCATACCCCTTTACTAGTTTAAGGTAAATCAATACCTGTCATTTCTTTAAACTTCTTTCAAGCCAATTATACTTTTGAACAGTTCCCCTCATGTAATCCCCCCTCTTTCCTTCTATACAAATTTTACTATATATGAAAGGTACATATTTCATTGATTCCAAAATTTTCTTTTGAATAATATATTCATGTGAAGTTAACATAACGTCTCATTATGGGGATTCAATGTATTTAGAAGATTATTAAAAGTCCTCCAGATTGTTTAACTGGAGGACTTTTGTGTTCACATAATTATTGTTAACGGAAGTTATCCATATTATAAAGAATCAATATAATTTTTAGCTTCAAGTAATGATAATCCTAAAACTTCTCGTGCCTTCTTAATAGCTTTAATTTTTTCTCCATCTTTAACTAACTGACGAAGCTCTTCATTAATTACATGCTCTGAAATACCCATCAGTTTGGTGATTTGTTCCAATTTATCTTCTGTTCGCTTTAATCTTTTAGTAACCCGATTTATACTGTCTGCAATATAAAATATGCCAAAAATAATTAGTACTGTTATAAGCCAAGAATTCATATTAATTTCTCCTTTAAAGAATTATTCATTATCTATTTTATATTAATTAACCATAAATTTCCTTATGAATATTTTATACATATTCAGTTAACATAACGTAACATTATCGATAGCAAGAAAAGGCGGATCCCTAGATCCAATTATCAAAACCTAATTTTAAAAAATATTATTAAACTAGAAATTTCACATATAATAAAAACATCAAAAAAAATTGATTAATGGGAGGTGGCATATTATGAATAAACAATTTGAACAATATGAGAAGAAATTTAAAGCGTTGGCTGATCAGAAGCGTTTAGAGATTATGTATGAACTTTGTCAACGGGGACAGACTTGTGTATGTGATTTAACAGAGGTTTTTGAAATGACTCAATCTAAATTGTCATATCATTTAAAAATCCTGTTGGATGCAGGCTTAATTGTAAAAGAAACAAAAGGTACGTGGAGTTATTATGATTTAAATGATGCTGAAGTAAACAATTTATTATCTGAAGAATTATGCTGTATCTTTAGAAAAACAGGAAAAGGTAGCTGTTGTTAAATTTTTGCGCTATTAATCAAAAAAAATTGATTAATATAATTTAAAAAGGAGGAATTATTTATGAAATATGTTCATGTTGGTATAAATGTTACTAATTTAGAAAAGTCTATTGAGTTTTATGAAAAGGTATTTGGTGTATCGCCAGTTAAAGTGAAAGCTGACTATGCAAAATTCTTATTAGAAAATCCAGGTCTAAATTTCACACTTAATGTACGAGATGAAGTAAATGGGAATCAGGTGAATCATTTTGGTTTCCAAGTGGATACAGCTGAAGAAATTACATTTCATAAAGAAAGATTAGAAAAAGAAGGATTCTTTGCACGTGATGAGATGAATACAACTTGTTGTTATGCTGTGCAAGATAAGTTTTGGGTAACTGACCCTGATGGTAACGAGTGGGAGTTCTTTTATACAAAAGCAGATAGTGATGTTCACAAAATAGTAGATACATGTTGTTGTGAAACTCCTAACGGAGTAGAAAAAAATTCTTGTTGTTAATAGGAGAAGGAGGATAAAATGAAACGTTTATCTTTTCTAGATCGATATTTAACACTGTGGATTTTTCTAGCGATGGCTGTTGGGATTGGTTTAGGATTTGTGTTTCCTAGTGTAGTAGATGGTCTGAATAAATTGCAAGTTGGAACAACTTCTGTACCACTTGCTGTTGGTTTAATTTTAATGATGTACCCACCACTAGCGAAGGTCCGCTATGAGGAAATGGGTCGTGTATTTAAAGATGTAAAAGTTCTGGTTCTATCTTTGGTTCAAAACTGGATTATTGGACCTGTACTTATGTTTGTTCTAGCAATTATTTTTCTCCCTGATAAACCAGAGTATATGGTAGGACTTATTATGATTGGTCTAGCACGTTGTATTGCAATGGTGATTGTTTGGAATGATCTTGCTGATGGCGATAAAGAATATGCAGCAGGTTTGGTGGCTTTTAACTCGGTATTCCAAATGTTATTTTTCTCGGTTTATGCATATGTGTTTGTAACAGTAATCCCCGAATGGTTAGGAATTGAAGGGGCTATTGTTGATATCACAATGGGAGAAGTAGCTAAATCAGTATTTATCTATTTAGGTATTCCTTTCTTAGCGGGTATGCTGACACGTTTTATATTAGTGAAGTTAAAGGGAAGAATGTGGTATGAAAGGGTGTTTATACCTAAGATTAGTCCCATTACATTAATTGCATTGCTATTTACGATTATCATTATGTTCTCTTTAAAAGGAGAAATGATTATTAGCGTACCATTAGATGTAGTACGCATAGCGATTCCGCTATTGATTTATTTTATTGTGATGTTTTTTGTTTCTTTCTTTATGGGGAAAAAAATTGGTGCAAACTATCCAGTAACAACAACATTAGCATTTACGGCAGGTAGCAATAACTTTGAATTAGCAATTGCTGTGGCTGTTGGTGTATTTGGTATTCATTCGGGTGCAGCATTTGCAGCTGTCATTGGACCATTAGTCGAGGTACCTGTAATGATCGCGCTTGTAAATGTCGCTTTTTGGTTTAAACGCAAATATTTTAATGACCAACTAGTATAAATTTAAAAACAAAGGTGGAAAACAACATGGAAAACAAGAAGACTATCTACTTTTTATGCACAGGTAATTCATGCCGAAGCCAAATGGCTGAAGCCTGGGGAAAACAATACCTAGGTGACAATTGGAATGTATATTCCGCAGGAATCGAAGCACACGGTGTGAATCCTAATGCCATTAAAGCTATGAAGGAAGTAAATATCGACATAACAAATCAAACATCAGATATTATTGATTCCGACATTTTAAATACTGCTGATTTAGTGGTTACGCTTTGTAGCCATGCGGATTCTGTATGTCCGTCTACACCATCACATGTTAATCGTGTTCATTGGGGATTCGATGATCCAGCAGGTAAAGAGTGGTCCGAATTCCAAAGAGTACGCGATGAAATTGGTACACGTATTAAAAAATTTTCTGAAACAGGAGAATAATATTGGTTCTGTTGCAAAGCTTT
>NZ_NTRO01000107.1:0-694 GCF_002560575.1 Bacillus sp. AFS023182
TGTATTTCTATTCTTATACTAGAAGTCCTACAAATGGTTACTTTTCTTGGTGGCTTTGACATTGATGATGTAATTGTGAATGCAATGGGTGCTACAATAGGATTTTGTGCATATAAAATAGGATTTCGCTCTAATAATACTTTGAAAAACTTTATTATTACAGGTGTAACAGTATTTATCTTGACATTAGGAGTACTTGTAGTTGTAGGTGAAATTAATAAATCATTAGAAAAGGAACAACAATCCCTAAAAAATGGAACCGTTATAGCGCTAAATCAACTGACAGAAAGTACTGGAGATGTACCGAAAGTTAACAATTCCACTAGCTTTGAAGTGGCTCATAAAAAAATTGAACCTAAATTAAATATGTATAGTAGTAAAGGGACAAATTCTCAGCAATTTAAATACTTGTTAAAAGGTAAGTATGCAAAACTTTCGGGATATCTCGGTATCCCTGATGGTGCTAGCAAACATTCTGGTAAGATAATTATTTCTATTGATGGACAAGATGTACAAACCATTCGATTCTCTGAAGAAAGCATATCTACATTCACAAGTTCTTTTGAGATAGAGCTGAATAAAGCAAATGAACTTAGTATTAAATTTATTGATACAGATGCATTGCTATGGGATGTTAAGCTTACAGAATGGAAAAAATAATGAATTGAAATCCACTAGTTTAGATACTAGGGGG
>NZ_NTRO01000108.1:0-229 GCF_002560575.1 Bacillus sp. AFS023182
AATTATTTTCATACCTTTTGGATCGGTTTTGTAGACGTATCAAGCTTTCCTTGTACCCCTTAATCTATGAATACATAAATAGGAAGAGAATTTAAAACGCATTTTAACATGAAATATTGCATATTAAAATGTATTGATATAAGTATGTGCCCTTACTATAATAAAAGTATAAAGACGTAACAAATCTTAATATTCAAGAAGAGGAGGGGTAATATGGAAATCGCAATGG
>NZ_NTRO01000108.1:283-690 GCF_002560575.1 Bacillus sp. AFS023182
TTGATGTGCAGATCATTTGTATGAGCAAGTCTCTTTAGCATTATGAAGGGACTTTTTTAAGTTTATGGGTTAGCACCACATTTTTATTGTGATTTTTTAAAATTAATACTATCTGTACAGTGTTTAATTTAGAAATCCTTATGCTAGATTTGATGCTTACACTCAAAATCCATAATGTTTTAATGGAAGTAAAATACAACATGACCTTCACTCTCTATGTGTGGTCAGATGCTCCCCTCAAAATAAGGCGGTTTTTACTTGTAACAAATAGGAGAGGGGTGCTATAGGTAAGTGGAATTTTCATTTTGTTAACTGGATAAATAGATACAGACGTTTCGTATAAACGTTAGAACAAATTTAAATAAAAGGAATGATTAATATGAACAAAAGAAAGAATCATAGATTAC
>NZ_NTRO01000109.1:0-9240 GCF_002560575.1 Bacillus sp. AFS023182
GGTACATCTTCGATTTGAATCAAGATTTCCCCTCCCGTTGGAGTTGCTTCAATCGCATTTTTTAAGATGTTTATAAAAACTTGCTTTAATTGATTCCCTTCACAAAGGATGAATGAAGTATCAGATGTAAACTCAGTTGTAATTTGTATGTTGTTCATCATTGCTTGAGGCTGAAGTATCATTACAACTTGTTTCATTAATACATTCAGGTCATTTGTTTTAATTTCTAACGCCTGAGGTTTTGCTAACGCCATAAATTCATTAGTAATACTACCTATTCGCTCAATCTCTGATAACACGATATCTATATAATGCTCACTGCCCTTATTTTCCGTTGTTCTTAGCAAATACATGAATCCTTTCATTGCTGTTAAAGGATTATTAATTTCATGGGCAATGGCAGTGGCTAATTGACCAACTACAGCAAGTTTCTCCGATTTTCGTAATAACTCCTCAGTTTTTAACCGTTCAGTGATATCTCGAGACATACTCAAGAAAACGTTTTTGCCGTTCAAATTAAACACACGGACACCAAATTCAGTTGTCATTCTTTTTCCTGTCGGAAACACAAATTCATCTTGCAAAGTGAAAGAAGTATGTCCTTCTCTAATTTTTTCTAAAAATCTTTTGATCAATGGAGAATCTTGCGGAACAGTACTAGAAAATGGCATCGAGAGAAGCTCTTCTCTACTATATCCAAATCTTTTACACCCAACAGGATTTACCTCAATATATCGAGTTGGAACTTGATCCTCATTCAGTTCTACTACGTATACCGCATCCGTTGCTTGATCGATGAGTGCGCGGTATTTCATTTCACTGTCTCTTAATTGTTGATGTAATTGATGTAGTTCTCTTTCTGCTTGTTTTCTGTCAGAGATGTCCCTACAAATTCCTGATAAAGCAATTACATTTCCCCTTAAATCTAGAATAGGTGAAACCGTCAAGCTTACATCAATGAGAGTTTTATCTTTTCGTTGTCTAATTGTTTCTAACCTAGTAATAACAGGGTCTTTTATATTGTTGTTTTTAATCTCTTTTATACATTCTAAAGTTTGATCCATTAAAAAATCTGGTACGCAAGGTAATTTTTTTCCTAAGATTTCTTTTTCTGACCAACCAAATATCTTTTCGTAAGCTTTATTGGCTTGTATCATATGTCCGTCTAAATCAAATATAGTGATAGCATCTACGTTATGATTAATAAATGATTCTAGCCGTTCTTTCGTTACCTTTAGTTCATTTTCTGCATTTTTTCTTTTCGTAATATCAACGGTAGAACCAACCACCTCAATCACAGTTCCCTCTCTTTTCACAGGCCTAAGAGAGAGCAGCATAATAGTCTCATCATTTGGCCAAGGTAATTCGAAAGTGACTTCATTACCGTCCCATGCTTGTTGATAATATTTTAGTAGTCGAGGTACTAAATGGAATGGAACAATGGAGCGATCTATGGTAAGTAAACTCTTACCTACCACTTGTTCAGAGTAAAATCCATGTTGATAAAATAACTGTCCATCACATAAAGTATGAATAAAATTCCCATTCACTTTTTTGAATTTAAAAATACCTCCTTGCAGTTCATGGACGGTATCCCTTAATTCTTGCTTTGATTCTTGTAATGTTTCATTCGCTTTGGCTAAACTCTGTGTTAAACTATATAATTTTTGATGGGACTCCATAAGAAAAATACCAATTAATAGTCCTGAAGATATAAATAATGTACCCTGAATGTCAAGAAGGGTAAGTGATATAGATGGAAAAAAGAATTCAACCGCTAAATGGATTATAGTTAGATAAACAGCTAGATAAAGAAAGACGCTTTTAAAAGGATGGATATATTTAAAATATGTTTTAAATATAGTATATATAATACCTATCACTAAGGAGGTTATCAAAGCTGGTCCCCAATCGCCACCTAAGTAGAAGATACGCATAAATAAAATAAACATTAATGTGATCCAGCCGGCTGTACGGCCAAAATAAATAAACGAAATTATAAGGGGGACTACTCGAAGGTCATAAAACAATCCCATGTGCTTAAAATTAAAAATCATCAAAATAGCAGCTATAATACCTGCATATATGCCTCCGAATAACTGAATTGATTTAGAATCCATTTTTCCAATAAATACATGAATAAAAAAAGTTAAACTAACTAGGAAAGCAAAAATAGATAGATTAATGAAGAATCCTGTGAAAAGCATGTAATTTCCCTCCTCCCATTGAATACATTCGACAAAAAATAAGAGAATCCTACAAATTGTATGATTATTAGACTAATTATTTAGAATGATAAGATCGTTTTAGGGGGAGATGCAAGAAATCGATAGGACCTAGATATACGTAGATTATAATTAAAAAAGATGATCAATTTGTAGGAAAAACACAATCAAAAAACATTTTCAACTTCTTATTCTTAGGAGAAGCGTCTGCATTTGGATAATTATTAGATGGAATGCTGTGTTTAAGCTTTAGTCCCTTTCGTGGTTGCGAATAATTGATAAAGTACTTACCCTTAATCGGTACATTTTAGGCAGGCATATGTCATCATCAAAAAGACACTCATATGAGTGTCTTTTTGATGATGACATATTATTGCGCGTTGCATTAGTTCGATAAGACGTTAGGTTCCCAATCTAACAAAATTGATAAAGAAGAACTTATATAAGTTGTTCGTATTTATTTTATCATATTGGTAGTAGTTCACTTTCATGCAATTATGCATATTTATTTAAATGAGTGGTGATGAAATTCTAACTCTTTTTCACTTCGAAAAATTATATGTGCATTAAAAACGGTCTCTCAGATTTGCGCATTTATTATTTTAATCAACTTGATGATAGGATAGGTATTGAGGGAGGGAAAGTTCATTACAGTGTATAATAGAGTCCTTAAATTTAATTTGATGAATTTCAAAGGAGAATGGAGCAGTTTTTTTCTTTATTCTCAGATAAATCTTGTTATAATAACAAAGAAAGCGTATGGGTATAATGTATTATAAAAAAGAGAGTAGATAAAATGAAAACAACAGGAATAAATAGAAAAGTTGATGAATTATGTTTATCCAAACTTAAATCAAAAAACACTTAAAATATCAAGCTCCTAACATATTATATATGACTAATATGTTAGGAGCTTTTATTTTTGGTAATGAGTTTTGAGACTGAATTTGGATAGAAATAAGTAAAGTCCCATCAACGGTCGCTTTAGGTTCTTTCTTAATAGGCGGGGGTGGATATTTATGTTAAATAGAAGTGAAGTTGTGAAAATATACACTTAAACTAAAGGGCAGTTTAGTCTAAGAAGGAATATGTGGTTGGGATGAAGAATATGGACCATAATTAGGTGTAATAAAGGGTAGGAGTTCATAATGGAGATTGCTTTGATAGTCCCTATACTTATTGTGGAGCAGGAGGAGCTGTGAAATTTTATGATAGCACTTGGATACACACCAACTATAATAGCGATTTTTTTCGCTTGATTTTACGCACCATTAGTAGGAATTGTTGTTGTTTTTTTCTTCACATTATCGTTTTTCTTATGGGAATTTCAAAAAATTGAACAAACTTTTGGATATATTATAAAATCGTGGTAATTGAATATATAAGTTCTTGAAATGCTGTACTTAAACTATAGGGTGCGATAGTTTGAGATTACATTTCTGGGTAAATCAAAAATTTGAAGGTGGAACTAGGAGTTATTTATATAATGTGAGAAAGGCTGTGAAGTTAATTGATAGGTTATAAAGCAATGCTATTTGATTTAGATGATACCTTACTTAATAGGGGTAAGGCAGTAGAAAAAACTGTTTTTAATTATTTTAGAAAAGTGTTATGAGGGTGTTAAACACGCGGTTAAAAACAAAATGTTACAAAAATTTAAAGAGTTTGATAATGGAGCCTATGGCTATAGTGATAAAACAGAAGTTTTAGAATCATTTTTTGATGAATTTCCACCAAAATATAGATTGCCACACAATTACATTCAAGATTTTTGGAATAATAATTTTCCTCATTGTTTTTCTATAAACCAAAATACTATAAATTTCGTGGATACTATAAAGATGCAAGTTAAAGTTGCAATTATAACAAACGGCTCAACTCAGAGACAAAAAGCTAAAATAATTAACACTAATTTAAATAGTTGTTTTGATATAATAATTATTTCTGAAGAAGTGGGAATTAGTAAACCTGACAAACGCATATTTGAATTAGCATTAAATAAGCTTAATGTGCAACCGGAAGCCGCATTATTCGTTGGAGATGACATAGAAAAGGATATTGGGGGTTGTCAAAATGCAAATATAAAGGGCATATGGTTCAATCCTCATATGGTCAAGAGCGATACCGAAATAAAACCATATGCCGAGATCAATTCTTTTGATAGATTATTAAGCTATTTTACATGATAAACATAATCAGAAGTTGTTTTACTTCACATATAGAAAAAATTTAAGATCTATAAAGCGGTTTTAGCTCACAGCTGGGATGGAAATACTTCAAAAGAAGTTGAAAGAAGGCTTACTGAGTTGGAAAGCCAACTTGTTTATAGAATTGACGCTTTTAGAAATATAGAAGTTGATTTAGAAAAGTATAGAACGGCGATGGAAGCCTTATCAAACCAATTTATGATGACGTGCCCTAAATATTAAAAAAACACTCGCATCGAAGTGTTTTTTGCATTTTTCTCCTATATTCTGATAACAATTTGTATGATATATTCTTTGATAAATACAATCTTCGAACTAAAACCATATATACTATATAAACGACATACAATAAATATAATTAAAGGGGAATAGAACTTGATAAAACATATACTCAGTTTCATCCTTGGAACTTTTGTTATATTAATTGGTTCCTTTTGGGTCATTCCTTATACACTCGAAGCAATTGACAGCGACGTAAGCCATATTACTCATGAAAAAAAGTATTTTAGTAAGCTGTATGAATATGATATTAACCTTTGGATAATTGCAAACCTGATATTCTTGATTTTTTGTTTATTTACCTTATTTATATTAAAGTTACCTGATTATAAGAAGAACAGAAGTACTCATATAAAAAAATATCATCATACAAATCAGCGTAAAAAAGCAAAGAAACGACGTGGCAAATAATTATTTATTATAAAAAATAATTTATTCATTTTAGATAATATAAAAAGAGACCTATAATACTCGTTATTTATATTTGCGATTGCACTAATGAGTATGGCTGCGACTATGCAGGGAGTTTCAAGACATCATCTGTAAATGGCAAACCAATAGGTCTACTAGGGGACACTATACATTGCTATCAAGTTGAAAAATTAATTTTTTCCCAAAACGAAAAAAGTGAGCTGAACTCTCATAAGGGTCACTTTATCAAAAAAAGAAAATTGTATGTTTAGACATAAATACACCGGTTTCCAGTATATTTAGCAACCGGTGTATAGTTTACTAGTTAAAAGCAGGGCCTGTTCTTTAAGAAAATATCCCTACATAATGTGCAGGAGTCTAGATACAAGTAGACACAACAATTCTTCATACTACCTAGCTTTTAGCTCTTCAATTTTTAAAGTAAGCCCACTTCTTTTCGTAATTTCTATCGTTTCTTTCCATAGGCCATTTTTGTGATTAAGCCAATTCTCCATATATTCTCCTAAAATCATATTTATATATTGTTTGAAATTATTATCAATAGATTCTCGATCGAATAAAATATTATAAGAAATAGTAGTTACTACGCTAGCTTGTATTTCAATTTCTTTAAAAATAGGAGCCGGTAGTAGGACGTTATGTAAATTAGAAAAGTATAATGTATGCATCTTTAATTACTGGTAGAAACATCGAGCTTTTGACATCGATATCCCTTTTAAAACAACTCACTTCCTTTAACCAATACATAAAAAATTAATCTACTAGTTAGAGGATGATTTTTTTGAAAAAACACTTTTGTCCCTTTCAAATAGATTTCTGAACACATATTTATATACATCAACTCTATGATTTATGTAGAAAATATATCAAAAATAAGGGGATTTTATGTCAGAGCAAAACGAAATGAATCCTTATGAAAACCAAGGTGAAGAAAATCAGAATAAAGAAATAGGGGTTTCCGCTATAACGCCTTGTTGTAATGGTTGCATTCGAGTTGATCCTGAAATAGGATGTGCCGTAGAAGAAGGAACCAGCACTGCTAGTAGATTTGCTTCCCATGCAGAAGGAGAAGAAACAACAGCAGAAGGAAACTCCTCTCATGCAGAAGGAAACTCCTCTCATGCAGAAGGAAATAATACCATCGCAAGTGAAGACGCATCTCATGCAGAAGGAAACCGTACTACCGCAAGCGGAAGATCAGCCCATGTAGCAGGAGAACTAACCATCGCCAGTGGAAGCAATTCCCATGCAGAAGGAAATCAATACAACCGCCAGTGCATTTGCTGCCCATGCGGAAGGGAGCAGTACCATTGCTAGTGGAGATTTTTCTCACGCCGAAGGATTAGCAACCACTGCCAGTGGAATTGCTGCCCATGCGGAAGGGGAACAAACAAGGGCAGAAGGAAGGGGAGCCCATGCGGAAGGAACTAGTATGGAAGCTAGGGGACAATCTTCTCACACCGAGGGGGAGGGCTACAAGAGCCATTGGTGATTTTTCACACGCTGAAGGAGGAGGTTCACAAGCGAGTGGTGAATCATCTCATGCGGAAGGAAGCGGTACCATCGCGAGTGGAGACTTTTCCCATGCAGAAGGGAGAAGAACAGATACAGCCCTGCATGCAGGAGCCCACATTATGGGTAGATTCGGTATTGCAACGGATGATTATTCATGGCATTTAGCAAATGGAACTGATAATAATAATCAATCACTAGCAGCTAAAATTTTGAATAATGGAACGGGGATTGCTGATAACGGATGGGTTATAGGTAATGCTGATTATGCGGAAATGTTCGAAACAGTTGACGGTCAGCCGATTGATGTTGGTTATTTTGTTACCTTTGACAGCAAAAGCGATAAAATCCTAAAAGCACTTAAAAAAGATGACTATATATTAGGGATTACAAGCTCTACTCCTGCTGTATTGGGTAACAGTGGAGAATTAAGGTGGAAAAATAAATATGTTATGGATGAATGGGGCAGAGTACAATACCAAGATGTTGTTATTTCGGCAGAAATGGATGAACAAGGAAATGTAATTAGTCCCAAACATACTGAATCTCAGCCCATATTAAATCCTGAATGGAATCCTGCCGAAGAATACATTCCAAGGCTAAAAAGGCCGGAATGGGTGGCTGTGGGTCTATTAGGACAATTGTTAGTCCGTGATGATGGAACATGTAAGCCGGGTAAATATTGTATCCCGAATAATGAAGGTGTTGCGACATATTCCAATAAGGGGTATCGTGTGATGAAACGTACAGGACCGAATCAGATTTTGGTTTTGTTCAATGGGAATAGAATTACTTGAACCTACCGATAATCATTAGTTATATCACCCAACCTCTTTAATTCCGATAACAGGGATTATATGAATGAAAATTCCCTTCATTTCTTCTGAAGGGAATTTTTATATGTTTTGTGCTTGGTTTTAGGTTAGCGAAAAGAGTTTTCTTTTACAAACGGTTTAAATTTTTTTAAAACGGTGTGTATTTTTTTATAAACAATTAAACTTTATTTCAAACCAACAAGTAACGCTTCTTGTTTTTTCTGGATTTACTAATTCTTTATGGTGTAATATCGATAACTACGGATAGGAACGGAATTTGTTAGGAGGCGAATCTTTATAATAACGCTGGAGTTTGGATAAGATGTAAATATGTCTAATGACTTCAAACAGTTTCTTATAAACTAGAGGGAAATGTTTTTAAAGAAGCAGCATCAATGAAATAAAGATATTTTAGGAGGATTCTATGGATAATAAGGAAAAAGCAATAAGAATCTATGATTTAATTAAGAATGGTGATATAGAACAAGCGAAAGAGATAATTATTACTGATAAAAGTTTGCTTGATTTTGTAACACCTTTTGGAACGTGGCTACATGTTGCGACTAGAGCTGGTAAACTGGATATGATAAAATTTCTAGTTGAATCTGGTATAGATATTAACATAAATGAAGGTGTACCAAAGTCAGCGCCTATTGCACATGCAGCTAGTGAAGGTGAAATTAGTATTGTAGAGTACTTATTTGATAATGGTGCAATATTAGATGCTAGTGATCCAAATAGAAATCCACTATTCTCAGCGATTTATGGCGGGCACCTTGATATTGTAAAGTATCTTTTTCAGAATGGTATAGATATTACCGTTAAGTACACAGGGGATAAAATGAGAGATATGGGAGCTTATGAATTTGCTATAGAAAGAGGACAAACAGAAATTGCTGAATATTTAAAGCAGAAGATGGATGAAAAAGAATAGGCTGTTAAAAAGTACATACCCCATGATGGTTGTACCATCATAAAGTATTACGTGCAATGATAGAACAGAAAACGAAGTACGAACTTAGGCGAGATGACATTTTATTGGGCGATGAATATAATCACATGGAATGTATACTAAACTAATGAACTCGTACAAACTCGTAAGCTATAACATAGAAGAAATCCGCATATTGTTATTATAATGCATGAAATGATAAATTCCTTTTAGTGGTAATAGTGCGTATTTCCTTTGAGAGTCTTTTAAAAAGCTATATTTGACAGCTTTTTAAATTGTTTTTAGTGAAAAGATAAGATGTGAGTAGATTGCTATTAAGCAGTCTACTCACATCTTATTTATTATACAAGTGCAGGTTTAAATTCGTTTATCGTTTCTTGTTTTCCATTATTTGTATCCAAGTGTTGCTTTTGTTCCAGATTGAATCGTTCCATGATTGGCAAGTTGTTAACAGAAAATAAATATAAGTGGGGTTATGTAAACCTCTCTTGAATACAGTATATACTTTGAAATTTTGTAGGAAATGCTGGACAAGCATACAGGCACAACTATTAAAATCTTAATAGTATTTATTATAATGTTGAAAAGGAGATAGAATATGGGAGACCACTATAATAAATACTGTAAGCATTACAAAAATAGGTACGACGATCACTGCAGAGATAAGTACAATGATTACTACGATGATAAGTACTACAAGCATTGCAAAAATGAATGCGACGATCATTCTATTGAAATAAATGTAAATTGTTGTGATCATAAGAAAGGACCAACAGGGCCAACAGGGCCCACAGGACCAACAGGGCCAACAGGACAAA
>NZ_NTRO01000010.1:0-143759 GCF_002560575.1 Bacillus sp. AFS023182
TGAACATACTTTTGTGCAGTGGTTAAATAAAAAGAGAGCATGGATTCATCCATCCCCTCTTCCCAATGAATATGAGATTTTAATTTCTCAATTAATTCATCCATATTAAGCTCCAGTTGTTTCTTTTAAAACATACTTGTAAACTGGCACTTCAAATGGTGAATGAATTAGTTGTGCATCTAGTAAGTTCCAAATACGGAAACCCACACGGTTTGTACGTGAGAATAACTCAACTAATTTTTGTACTTCTAATGATCCAATGACATCTTGAATGTAGAATTTAGAGAAGTCACCAAAATAGAAGACTGGCGTATCTGGTTCGCCTGTAATGTCAATTGCATCTTCTTCCTCAACAGGGAATCCTAATAATGTATAACCAATTCCACCTTCCGCTTGATTAAATGGACGGAGTAATGGGAAACCATCATCTGTTTTCATTGT
Source organism: Bacillus sp. AFS023182 (assembly GCF_002560575.1). Classification (NCBI taxonomy): domain Bacteria; kingdom Bacillati; phylum Bacillota; class Bacilli; order Caryophanales; family Bacillaceae; genus Bacillus; species Bacillus sp. AFS023182. The sequence continues at coordinate 442 of NZ_NTRO01000010.1, forward strand.
TTCAATTTTTGTTAGAGCTGCTGTGTTTAATACCCATCGTGCTTTTTTACGTACTTCTTTAACAGGTGTATTTTTCATTATTACTAATGCATTGTATAGATCCTTTTCTTCCGTTTTAAATTCAACGGCTTTCTTTGCCAATGCACCATCATTTATATTATTAGCTTCATCACCATTAACCATATATTGAGTTTCTTTACGAACATAAGCTTTTTTCAGCTCGTCCATAACGATTTGTTCAATCGGTAAACCTGTACGTGCTAATAGTTTTTTCGTTACTGTAGCAAGTGCATCAAACTCCGTTGGTGATAATTCAATTTCATCGAACTCAATATCAGTTTCCGGAATTTCATTATTTGTTCGCTCATTTTTATGACCTTGGGCTTCTGCCTTTTTAACTAAAACAGGATACTTAATATTTTCTTTTGTTTTTACTCCTGTTCCTAATCGACGTAAGAAGTTTTCTTCTTGAGCATACGTAATAATTTCTTTACTTAAAAAATCTGGAATCGTAACAGAGCCATTACCAGTAACTAAGCCTAATGCACGAGCTTCCTTCTCATCAATATTACCCACAATATAATTAGCAAACGCTGAACGAGTTTCCGTTTCTTTGTTTTTAGTAGATTTATGACCTTTAGTAGAAAGACCTGTTCCAATAGCTGCCATGATTTCAGAACGTTGCTCTTCTGACAGTTCAGTTTTTGCATCTGGATTTTCTTTTGCTGCTGGATCTTCTTTTTTCTCTGGGTCCTCATCCTTCTTTTTGTCTGGATCTTCTTCTTTTTCTTCCTCTTCTAATTTCGCAATTACATCAGCAAGGGTTTTCGCTTCTTCTGTTAATGCTTCTACTTCAGCCTTAACTGCTGCTAATTCTTCTGAACGAACTTCACCCTTCTCTACTTTACCTTGCAATTCTGCTAATCGAGCTTTATTTCGTGCTTGAGATGCTTTTAAGATTTCTTTTAATTTCATGTCACATTTCCTCCAAAACATTTTTTATTTGTTTAATAAGATTGTTTCTTTCTTCTGTATCATCTTCCACAACTGTTTTTACAGCTACTTCTGTACTTCTCATTTCAATCATGGTTGCATTTTCGCCCCTGGTTTCAATTGAAGTTGCAACATATGCTGGTGTCATATCCAAAATAGAAACTTCCAAAAGCTCTAATTCTTCAATAGATCGTTTTTGAACACCAGATTCGCCTTCTTCCCATGAATCTTTTTCAGAAACAAAACCAAATGACCAGCCACGCAATTCTTTATTCCTTGCCTTCTCAATCACTTGTTCATCTGTAACCGTAGCAATGGCTCTTAAGCCGATATTATCTTCATACAATTCTAAATTTCCGTTTTCAATGGAACCAAGCTTTCTATTTTTATCATGGTTAAAAAGCAAGTCCACGTTTTGAGCCTTCTTTAACGCCTTTTCAAACGTCTTAGGAACAATTTTTTCTTTGAAATATCCCCTTGGAGAAGGTAACATCCGACTTTCTCTGTCCACAACATTTACATAACCATCAAGTATGACTTGATTTCCTCGAACTTCAATTTTCATTCTCTTCACCCCCTCCCAATGAACCATCTGTTGCTTCTTTCTTGCCGATTTCGGTTAAATCATTTGAAATATAAATAGCTTGTGATTCTTTTGTATTTTGTTTAGGGAATCCAAGCATACCAGCAACATTGTCAGGTGAAGTAATGGCTGTCCGCACAAGGTTATAACCGATATTCGTTTTGTTGCTATAAGTGACAAAATCAAGAATATTAATTTTGAATTTAATTCGTTTCCCCGAATTTTGACCATAAAAAAGAAGACTCAAATGGTCTTCAAAATTTTTCATTATCGGTCTCACTGCTTTGTTGTGAATATACATCATCGCTTTTTCAATATCTTCTTTGATTAACTCTGTGTATGTATCCACATTTATCCCTAAAAACTTACCCAAATCCTTTTTGTATACATTTAGATATGCTAGGGTCTTTTCATCGTCTAGCGGGCTTTTAAGCGTTTCTATTGAATACCCTTTTCCAAGAGGAATCATTTTTACAGACCTTGATTCATCGATTGATTCCAGTTGGTCTAAAATTGCATTAATTAACTTTGACTGCGCACCATTCTGTGGATTGATATGGGCATCCAAATTTAACAAGAATGCTAATAGTCCACCCTTTTTATATTTGTCAGTTAAAGTTTTCTCAGCTGACATAACACCCTCCAGTGTATCTCTTCCCAAATCAAGAAGACCTTTTCCTCTTAAATGATCTGCACCAATATTTTTCACATGACGAATCATAAATGGAGGGATTTCTTCCCCACCAATATTAAAATGCTCTACTAAATTATCATCTAACTCTGTAAAAACATTTGAAGCTAAATGTATTTGAGCACCATTTAATATCGGGAATGTTTCTCCCTCCAGTAAATAGGTATTAGTCATTAATTTAATGAATTCAGATTGCGTTAGATAATTATTAGGATTCTTTAAAATACGAAGTGCAATATCATCTTTAATTTCATTACCGAATTCATCTTCCACAACAATATCAGCCAATACCATTTGATTACTAATATCTTGTAACAATTCGTAAACATCACTAGATTGTAAGATATTTGAATCTGTAACATACACACCGCCGTAACGAATGCTTTTTCCTAAAACATCATCAAGATAACCACGCTTTTCAGCCTTTTTAAATAAATAATTTGAAAACCTATCCCTTAAACCCAATTTCTCACCACCTCTCTATCTATAAATATCACCAATCAATTCATCCATGCCTTCTTCAGTTATGCTATCCATAACCATCATCGTTTCTTTATGAGCACATAAAAAAGCAACAAATCCATCAATCTTCTTTTTGGACTGTCGCTTACTTGGGGCTTTCATTCCGTTAATATTTGTTACTACTACAACATTAAGAGCGCAATAAACAAATAAAGGATTATCTGTAATTAAACGCTTTTCATAAATTAGTATTTCTGAATCATCAAGCATTGCGTTCATAACGTTTGGATATTGATTTACTGCAATACACTCTAAACCTAGATTTTCAAGCTTTTCTATTAACTTTTGAGACATCGCCGGATCGTAGTTTATTTGTTGCACATCGTACAAATCCATGCATTCAACGATATATTCCATAACTTGATCCTGATCAATCATCTTTCCATCACAAAACGTAGCAAAACCACGTTCAACCATATCAGTATATGGAACATTGTCCTCTTTTTCTTTAAAATCAATATTTTCATTAGGAAGGAAATACATCTGTTTCACTTTTATAATTGACCTTCCTTCATCATCATGTGAAGGGAAGTTTAAACTTACACATGTTAAGTCTGTTGTTTTAGATAAGTCCAATCCTAAATAACAAATTTCACCTGTAAGATCACCTAAATCTTCCACAAGAACATGTTGTACTTGATCATGCTCAAAATAATTATCAGCACCATTTACAAAAACATTTAAGTGTTTGGAAAGGAACTCAGCTTTTGAGTGTGCGGACTGCTTCGCTTTTTTGAATTCAATCTCAAGTTGTTCCATCGTAACGGAAACACCAATATTCGGGTTAACCATTTCCCAAACTTTACGATCTTCCCAATCATAATTTTTATTTGGTTCCCAGATTGCAACAAACAAAGAATCATCATCGTCATTTTCAAGAACAAGTTTCGCATATTTATAAACACGCATACCTACAGATGAAGCACCCTTACCAGCCGTTGAAATATTAAGCATCATTGGTTGTTCACGAGAAATCTGAGCTGACTTCAAGTTATCGTACATGTCCATATTTTCTTGTGCATGGAGTTCGTCATTCAACACAAAATAAGGGTTCTTTCCTTCAAGACCCTTGGTGTTTTTCGTTAATACCTTGAATTTATTTTGATATGCAATTCCGTTGATGCTATATCGATACATAGCACCACTAACTGTGCCATTAACACCTTTATAAATTTGTGTAGGTCGTGCCAGTGGCTCAGAATTTTCTATCGCTTGTGCAATTGGTTCGGCTGCGTTTTGCGCTTGTTCATAGTCTGATGCTGCACAATAACAATCGGCTCCAAGTTCAAGTTCTCCATACATAGCATAGAGCAATGCGCCTGCTGCGATAATTGTTTTCCCGTTCTTCTTTGGTACTTGAACATATGATTCACGAATAACACGAACTGTTTTCCCTTTTTCGTTTTTATGATACCAACCATACATATTCGCAAAAACAAACATTTCCCAAAGTTCTAATTCCATCAATTGACCTGCAAGCGGACCTTTAACATGACGGATGAACGACTGAACAAAATCCAACATTTCATTTGCCCGATCTACATCAAACCAAATATCTTTACGCTTTTTCCACTTCTTATAACGTTCTACAGCAAGAATGATCGATTTCGGGTATTTCTTTTTATTACGCATGACGTTATTCGCATACTTGTCAGCGTAGTTAACACCTGGTGTAATAATCAATTAGATTTCCGCCATTTATTCCGATGAGCCGCTAATTCATCTTTAGGCTCATTAGATTGGATATTCTCTGCTTTTTTAGGTGTTTTTTGTACACTTTTCCCCTTATTCGTCATTCCAAGAGATTCTAACATTTTGTTCTTCTTATCATTCCAAGTTTCAACTTGTTGAGCAAGTGGATGTTTCATTTCATTTGTTGCTCCAGCCTTATTCTTATGCATTTTTGTGGCTGCAAATCCATCCGCTTTCCATTCATCAAACATAGTTTTATAAATGATAAAAGCATCTAAATAGTTTTCGATTAATGGTTCTAATGAAGGTGTGAAATTGTCATCCTCAGTCAATAATTTTATGATTCTATTTCGTTCTTTGTCCCTTGCAACATCTAGCATTTCCAACTTTTTCTTCTTTGACATTCGAGCCATTTTCACACCCCCCTTCATTTTTTAAAAATGGTGCAACTATTGATGTGCCCCCTACGCTACCTATCCTTCCCAAACCAAAAATTTTATTTTTTGACAGGGGGGCTTATCCAAAATAACTCGGAAAAACTTTTTTGGGTTTATCTTCATTTTCTTCTTTGATATGACATTTTGGACAAAGTAGCATTAAATTGTTTGGATCTAATTTAAGTGTTGGACCATCTTTAATTGAAATAATGTGATGAACATGAGCCCGCCTACCAAATACAAACTTCTTACATCGTTGACAGTAACCTCTCTCACGTTCATATACATATGCTCTAACATACTTCCATTCTTTTGAATTATAGAAAGACTTGTTATCATGATGGTAGATGTTCTTCTTGTCTTTCTTCTTCCTTGGTTTGTTACGCTTATGCTCTTCACAATAACGCCCTTTGTTTATCTTGTTATGACAGCCGTTGAAGTCACAGTATTTCATGCTAATAAAGCAATAATGTCTTCTTTCTTTTTAACATCAGCTGGAATCTCAACGTTAATCGATGCAGCATACTCATGTAATTGTTTCACTGTCATACCATTTAAATTAACTACTGTCTTATCAGGTTCACTTGATAAGTCCATGCCCAGGATCATACTCTCAGGATTAACAGTTACTTCGAATCCTGGTTCTTCGCCAGTTGGTACAAACAGACTTCGCTTTTCTTTGTTATCCCAATACTCTGTACCTGATATTGTTTTTCTAATTTCAGTAATCATTTAGATTCACCCTTTCATTTATCAATCTAATTCTTTTACTTCCTTTGCTTTGAGGAACTGAATCATGATTAGCAAACACACTATAAATCCTGTGCCACATCCAAGAAAGTAACTAAACCAACTCATCTCATCACTTCCTTATCCAAAATAAAAAGCACCCGAATGGATGCTTAGATTAAACTTATTCATTATTACTTTCTCTACTTTCATCATTATCTGATTTAGGGTCTAACAAGCTTCCTATATCAGGCGGCATAGTTAACTCTATACCAGCTACTGGCTGATTATCCTCATTAAAATAATACTTCTTCACTTTTTTCAATTCTTCATTTTTCTTATTTTCACTCATATTACCCCGCCTTTTATGTATGATATTAAACACTTTACTTAATATTTACATTGAGAAAGATAATATACTATTTTTTCAACTCTCACACGACTTATATAATTTTTGCATAATAAAAAGCACTCCTATAAGGAATGCTTTTCACTAACTTTATAAACAATATATTCCCCTTTGGAAATTAGATAAGCAACTAGTAACATACAGAATCCTCTCAGCGTCCCTATAATACTTGGGTCATTGAGAGTATACTCCTGGGCAAACCATTTCCTATCTTGAGGTAATGCGCTATACAATTCATTAATCAATTTCTCATCAATTTCTTGATTATAATAATGTGCTATATTATTTCTTACACGATTAAATTTATTATAAGCCCCTCGCATATCATCACTTATTATATCCAAGGCATGAACCAATTGAAGCTTTTGGGCAAAGCTAAAATTATTTAAATCAATTGCTTTAGAATTAGGTAAATTCTTTTCAAGAATTTGTATCATTATAGATTCAATATATAAGTGAGATTTTAAAAAAACATATAATGGCTCTTCGTTTTTCATATCTTTACTAAACTTAGCAAGTATAATATTTACTGACTCCTTCACATACTATCCCTCCTTAAACATATAATACCGATCTCTTTAATTTTTTATAATAAAAAGCACCCTAGAAGTTGCTTTTACTTTTTAATAGAATTTTTTAACACGTCATATGAATACCTAAGACCCTTTAAAATAGCATTAAAGCGTTTAGAGTTTTCTTCATATCCTTTTGCAAACTCTTCATAATCTTTTGCATGCTCTTCATAAGCTTTTACATGCACTTCAATTCCAGTTTCAATCTTCTTGATTTCATCTTGAATATCCTGAGTACAGGTATTATTCTGTTCTCTCTTTAATTCATCTACTCTATCTCGCATTTCATCTACGCTATTTCGCATTTTAAAAACAGAACCTTTATAATCATTCAAGAACTTTTCAACCATTTGTATTTGCATTAGTATTGTATTCTCTGCCGTTAAAACCTTTTTGTATTCTTCTCTACCCTCAAATTCACCTAAGAAAATTCTATTAACTAAAGTATAATATATATACTTAAAGGTAAATATAAACCTGTCTTTAGCAGATGTATCTTTCTTTATTGGATTTAACTCTAATTGTGGTAACTCACCAGTCTCTTCGCTTGGAAATGGAATTGATTGTGGTACAAAACAGTTCTTAGGAATTTCAAAATTTCTACACACATTAATAATATCAGGGTTTTTAAATGAAATATCAACAAACTGATGCGCAAATTTATTTCTAATTCTTTGTAGATAAGTAATATTTGATTTTTCGTTTTGTGATATTAATCCCAAATAATAAGACATTTGTATTTTTGAATCAAAAGTTCCTAATACACCATTAACTTTAAATAAATCTTTTTCAACACTATCAGATTTAATAAGCAAAGTTTTTAATAGTTCGTTTAACAACTGGTCTATTATAGAACCACAAACTAACACCAGTCCTCTATCACTACTATTTTCAACTTCCTTTTCAAACTCTTTAAATGCTATATCATATTCATTATTTTTAATAAAACGTTCATTAAAATTATTTGCTATTTTGTTTCCCATTTCATCTCTCCTTCTGCATATCTATATTTCGACAAAATGAGGTGTTTTCCTGCATATTTTTTAATATATACTTTTAGTTCATCCTAATAGCTCTTTTCATTCGTTTATACGTATCACGATTAGTTCCCATTAAATCCTTTTAATCTCTATGACTTAAATTCTCTTTTTTCCTTTATTTAGGTTTTAAGCCTAGTTTTCATACCATTTACCCTTCATCAAAACTATCTTATCTTTGTTTTTATTCTTCTCCCAATCACCGCATTTTTTATTTCTGACTACACGCCATGTGTCGGTGACTAGGAGAAGAGCAAAAAGCTCCCCCAGGAAATATATTTTAATTTGTATTGAGATGTAAAGTGTTTCCGCACCTGCACCTCTTTGAATCAACACAAATGGTAAACTTATTGACTCAAAGAAGAGCAGAAGCTCTTCCATAGACCGTTTAGATTAATGAAATATTGTTCTTATTACGTTTAGTATTACAAAGAGGTTCGCAACTCCCCTTTGTAATACAGTGTATTGAAAAAATCTCCTACAAACGCTGATTCATTCAAACAGCAACTTATAGGAACTGGTTCGGCAACCTTCATATATAGGTGGCATTATGATGACAAAAATACACGTTTTTATAACAAAAACCTTATCAATTTATACAAAAAAGACTTTCACTTAATTGTTTTGCTATTTTTTTATCTGCTCTACGCAAAATTTGTTGAATTGTACTTCGTGTTACTTTCAACTCCTTGGAGATTTCTTCCTGCGTTAACATTCCACCTTTGTACATTATAAATATCTCTTTTTCATGCTCCGTTAAAGCGGACAATGCATCTTCTAGTTTAATACGCTCCCAATGTGAAATAACATTCTCTTTTCCTTCACAATCCCACTCGTATTGTGTTTCTGTACTTCTTAAATATCTTTGCATCAATAATGGATTCACTAACTTCTCGCGTTGATATGCTGATCTACGTTCGATTCCTCTTTTACTTTCTGGTTTCTTTGCTGTGCGCATCCATTCCAGTGCATAACGTACATCACTAATCATTCCTTCGAGTACTTTTAAATCTGCTTCTATTGCTGTTTCTTTTACTTTCTCTAATTGACGTAATGTTTTGTTATACTGATCAATTAACTCTTTCATATGTTGTATTCCCTCCTTAATAAAAAGAGGACGTTGGTTATACATAGGATTTCTTCCTATACATAATCAACGCCCTCAAATGTGGACTATTCATTTTGTTTTCTATTTTTCTTAATTTAATACGATATGTGAAATTATTTAATTTAACATTCTCTTTTTAAGTTGGAATCTAATCTGTTCTCCTCTTACTACTCCCAGTACTTTAGCTATTTCATTGTATGACATCCCTTCTTCTCTCATAGCAGCAGCTTTTATACAAAGTTCATCCCAATCCTTTGCTGTTCTTATCTTCTTTTTATTTGCGACATTTTGACCACCTAAGCAAACACCTAGATTATTCATACGTTTTCCTATTTCGCATTTATTCCAACAATACTCTGCATTACGGTCATATCTATGTTCACAACGCCTACAATTCTTATCCTGCAAATCTATAACCTCTAAACGAATGGCTGCTTTATTCATACCAGGTCAGTCCATTCCATTTTTTCTACATTAAGCAGGTAATCTACTAATGCACGGTCTGTATGATCTACTACATATGCACGTTTGTTAAATTCTTCTCTTGGGATAGATTTACGTCCATTATCATATAACATTGCTTGATAGTACTCTGTTACCAACGAGACCGGAACAAAATAAACTACCTTATCTTTCTTAAACTCTATTAAGAAAAAACAAATAGCTCCCATTGCTTGTGTATCTTCTAAATAATCAATTTGATGCCGATGTATATTATCTAGTGGGAATCTTGTTGTTTCTTCTGTTGATTTCGCTTCAAAATAAACTGCTCTTCCTTTGTATACACCATCATAATCTACTGTTGATTTCTCTTGCCAACAACTTTTTATTATCTCTCCTTTTTTATTTGTCTTTAAAACTTTAATAGGAGTAGCACGTTTGTTAAATATCCCTATATTTCTTTCCTTATACATACGGTTCGTAATATTGAGTAATAGTTCAAAACTCATTCCCCTATTTCCGTAACCCACGTTAATTCCTCACTTTCCACATAAAAAATCCAAATCTCGTAAAACATGTTTATTTTCCACTTTGAGACGTTTTATACTATCCTAGACTTATCGCACTAGAAAATTTTTAAAACCTAAATTCACCCTGTTTTATGAAGCCGTTTTTTCTACAAAATGAAATTTTTATTATATTTTTGCACCTTGAAGAGCAACTAGCATACATTATCATGTGTGCCACATTCTACTTTGAGGACCCGTCTTACTTTGAGCACTTTAATTTAGTGCTCTTTTTGATTTTTTAAATAGACATATCCTTTTTACATATTTTCAAAAAGGATGCACACACTATCCATAAGCCGTTCGAACTAGCGGCTTCACTCCCTCTCTCTATGAGTATGCCATTAGTTAATCTCACAAACTCATGAGACCCACAGGCAGGCAACTAAAAATGTTGTCTGCCAAATCATTAACAAATTTTGTATAATCAATACTGATTTTGTACATACTCTTTAAAAAGCTATTGACATTTTCATAATTTCTCTGACGGACTCCCCACCGTTATCCAAGGGCTTTAATAACAGACAACTTTTTCAGTTGTCTGTTATTTTTTTGTATAATCCTTTTCCATTCACACATACTATTCATGAGTCAATTTACCAATACGAGTCATTTGGGTACTTTTAAAATCTTCCTAAGTTAATTTACTCCTCATGGGACAAGCAATTTCGCTTGTCCTATTTGTAATTAAAATTTTATCTTTATGCCCCTTTCCCAATTCTCTGTATTTAAATTTATTTTTTTATTTAGTATTAAATGTAAAAATGTGCACATTATAAAAAATATTGCTCACTACTACGTGGGAACAAAAGGAGGATTTTATAATGGACAAACGAACAGAGAAACAAGTTGAAGCTGTAGCACGTAAAGCTGCTGATTTAGAAGTTTCACAAGAATTAACTAGTCTTAAAAATCAAATTCAACAGTTACAACAGTCTTTATCTCAAGCAACTCAAGGGCAACAACAACAACAACAACAACAACCGCAACAAGGATTACAACAAGCTAATCAACTGATGCAACAGCTTCAACAATTCAACCAACAGTCTCAACAACAAATGCAACAAGCTGATCAACAATTACAACAAACTATTCAACAAGCTATTCAAACACTAAATCAAGGATTACAATATCTACAAGCTAATCAGACATTAAGTCAAGTAAATCAAGCTATTTCTCAAGCTCAATCACAAGTTGGCCAAATAGGCGGTCAACAAGGTCAGCAAGGGCAACAAATGGGTAACCAACAAGGTATGCAAATGGGTAACCAACAAGGTATGCAAATGGGTAACCAACAAGGGCAGCAAATGGGTAACCAACAAGGGCAGCAGCTATTTTAATAAACGCATTCTTAACAATCCAAGAAGCAGTAAATTTTCCGTATCTTATATAACAGTAAGTAAACTCCAATTTCTTTTTGTTAGTCATTTTTAGTATCAAATAAACAGCAATACAGTTCTTGTAAGAGCACTTTTATATAGTGCTCTTTTTATTTGCCATTAAAATAGCGTTTTTATTAAAATCACCTTAAATCTTCGTTAGATTCCGACTATGAAATATAACAATATAGTAAAATGATAGTTGCAATACTAATATTTGTAATTTCTAGGAGGTTAGCCAATATATGCATCCTTTTGTTGAAAAACTCACTATACTATTTTCTTGTATGGGTGTACTTCTTCTCATCATTGGAACAGTTCATCTTTCAAAGAAAATTAAGGAAAAGAAAGATAACAAAGAATCTTAAACAGGTCGGTTAATTTAACTAACCTGTTTTTTATTAAAATAAGGATTTTGTACTAATTACCATTCATCATGTTCACGAATAATTTCCAGTTGTTCCTGCGTTATCTTCATATCAATCGGATCATAGTTTTTCTTGATAAATTCCACATCATTATTGAATGGAAGACTTCCCATAAACTTATAAAAGTTTTGCACATCTTCTTCAGTCGGCTTTTTCAAATCGTTTTTTATAATGTGAAGAGCATCTGTAATTTCTTGTGTATCTAAAAATTCGTCGCTCCAGTCACCGCAATCTGGTCCATTACATAAATAACGGTTTTCCTTGTTTTTAGCTTTGAATACTACTGTTGGTATTTTCATCTTTCATTCTCCTTTGTTCATATTTTTGTAACACCTATACTCGAATTTGTGTGTTAAACTAAGCTCATTCGAAGAAGTTATTCGTTATTAATAAAATCAACAATTCTTAATCCCCTGTCCCCTGCCCTAGCCCCCCTGCTAGGGCTTTTTATTGTTTAAAATAACTATTTTATTAAATTTCTCTACTTACTAAAGTAATACTCTTGAAAAAGTATTCATATAAATTTATCGAATGCACTTTGGATTCTTTAGAAAATCCAATACTTTAGGAGCTGATTAACATGGAGAATAAATCACTAAAATTAACAATTCCTCCTGACATGAAAATCAGATTTACATTTTTTTCATCTTCTGGCGAGATAATTTTCAAACAATCTCTAGCGAATGAAACTTTAGACCCCATAACACTTCCTGTCCATTGTCCTACTGAATACAAAAGATTTGAGGCTGAAAAAATCCCATTATCAAAAAAAATAATTAACCATACATAGATGTTTACCAAAATCCCCATTAATTTCAGGGGGTTTTTCTATATAAAATAACGCTTTTGTTCAAATTGAATTGCTTTATTTCTCCCAACTCGCCTTATAAATTTCACCTGTTTCAATGTTCTGTAGTTGACGGAGTTTATCTGCATCAATAACTCTTAATCCATATTTCTCTAACATCTCTGAGTTATCTTCATTATCCAACTGACCCGAAAAAATCATTTCACCTGAATCAATCTCATACACATCGAATTCGTAATTCCAAGCAAAGTATATTGCTTCTACAACATTTTCCATTGGGATGGCATAGAATCGACCTTCGTCCCAATCCCACATTTTAAATTTGTAATTATTCTTCAAGAAAATCATCTCACTTTCTTATAAAATTCAAATTTGATTAATATCCGTTATCCTGGCGTTTAAAGTTCTCTGCATTCTTTTCCTTATACGTTTGTACAATGTCCTTGTATGTAAAGCCGTATAAATAACAGATGCGGAAGAAAACACCGAACATTTGTCGTATTTCTGATACAGGGAAAATCCGATATACTACCCATTGCTTTTTCGCTTTAAATACTATCTTGCTCCACATTTCGAATAAACGATTGATACTATAAATATGTCTGCTGTGCATCTTCGCATAGTTGAAACATCCAATATAATTATGTGATCCTCGTGCAGAAGCATTAATGTCTAGTACTATAGATAAAAGGAAATGTAATCCGTCTACTAATTCACCCAGAAGTTTATTTTTATCTGGCGTTTTAAATTTTGCACTCCAATACTTGAATGATTTTGTTTCATTCCAAGCTTCATTAATTTCTACGTTTAATGAATAAAACTTTAATTCAATACGATCTTCTCCACGATAATCAATGCGTTTATCTAATTCTTTTTGCATAGCAAATAATTCACGTAAATTAAACTTTGTATGTAGTTCTTCATCTGTAATTCTGTGTAGTTCCATCATTGTTCCGCTCCCTTTTTAACAGTTCTTGGAGTTCTTTGGCAGACAGCTCGTATAACTGTCTGCCGTCCTCCATTTTGTAAATACGATGATTACTAATTAATTGTTCTATAATCCATTCTTTTAAATCCATTAATCCTCCGAGCTGTTATTTTTACGCTTATGATCCAATTTATCTAACGTCCGAAACACAATCATGATTAACAATAAACCGAATATTAAAATTATTAGTTTCATAACTTAACCTGCTATATCCTCTTTGAAAAATAACGGCTGTAAATCTTCTGCTTTAATGTCATATGTTTGGTTTGAATTAATAACACCAGCTGTAACAACATCTCCTGTTTGGTATAAAACTGTGAGTGCATAAACGTCATTTGACACAAAATCCCCTGGTTCAAATTGCCCTGGCTTTCTTCCTTTACGCTTGAACACCTGGCGCCAACCTTCATCATCAATTTCTATCGCTGTAGCAAGACGGCATTTATCGATATGATTGCAACCCCATTCACCTTCAATTGAACCCTCACTATGCCAATGTCCCCATAACTCCACTTTGTTGTTGATTGTATCTTTAATAATTCTTTCAACTTGTGTAATTAATGGATCATCCTCTGTTTCACAAACAACCCAATGACCAACCGCAACCTTTGTATTACTTTTACCAATTTGTAAATTCATTCGCCTTTCTCCCCTTCTAATGTAATAACTATCTGCTGATCTAAAATTGCTCCTATTACGGCATTCATCCATAAATGGCTATTAATCTTTCTTTTTAGAAATGTAATTATAGTGATTAATTCCGCTGTAGAAAGAGAAACGAATTCTCCTAACCTCTCCTGGTTAAACTTGCCACCACGCTTTTCTACTTGCATTGCGATTTTATTTTCTTTTATAAACTGTCCAGCTGCAGTTAAATCAAATTGCTGTACCTTATCTCTACCAAATAAATTTATAAGTTCTTTCATGGCATCCTGCAGTACATGAAAGTTTACTACTTTTACACTTTGCTCCATTTCACCATTACATTTACTGCAAAGTGTTTTTTCGCATCCTTCAATGTGCATAGTACGTATTTCAGTACCTTTTATTTCTTTTCCGCACACATCACACCAATTACCTACATCAAAAATATCTAGCATGTAAACATCTCCTAAGACTTATATTTCTGTAATTCAGCTTGTAATCTCTTCCGCTCTTCATCTATCGAATTACTATTAGACTTTGGGGACTCTACAAGATTTTCATTCTTTTGTTGTTGTAACCATTTCGGAACTACTTCTGTTCGACCACCATAATTATTGTTAGTCCGTCTTTTATTCTTGCTACGTTCAAACCGTGCATCTAATGCCGCTACATCATTCAATGTTTTTACATTGCTTTGTTTCCAGTTATCTAAAATCCTTAGGATATACCGCCACTTCGGAACATTTTCATCAATCGCTTTATTGATAGCATGTTTAATTACTTCACTACTAAATATGTCGCAATACTTACCTAATTCAGCTATAGCAATCTCACTTAATGGAATTCCTTTTTCTAACAAGAAGTTGTAACTGATTTTAAAATTTCCGTTGATTAACTCATGTGATGATTTATCGTTATTATCATTATGATGATTAGTATTTTGTATATTAGTATTTAGTTTATTAGTACTTAGTATATTAGTACTTAGTAGTGTGGGATTTTCCACCGGAGGGTTTTCCACCGGTGGATTTTCCACTGGTGGCTCTTCCACTGGTGGAAAATCCGCCAATGGCTCCACTTGCGGAACTTCATGAATTACCGTTTCCCAACTGACAATCTTATTGTTTTCATTTCTAATTGGAAGGCGCTTTAAATATCCATATTCTTTTAATTCCTTCATGCCACTTCTCAAACTATCAATACCATCTTTTGCATGTGTAGCTAACTCTTCTCTATAGAACACCCAATCATCCGGCAGTGTGAGTATATACGCTAAAATGCCTTTCGCTTTCCAAGAAAGCCTTTCATCTCTTAAACCGGTATTATTTACAACAGAATAATTTGTGTTCTTTGCTACTCTTACAATCCCCATAATACCTACCTCACAAACTCTTGAATTGGTGCTATAATTGATTTGTTATGTTTTTTCTTACAGGACCCGTTGCATCGGGTTCTTTCTTTATGCATTTCGCCTAATACTATCCACAACTTCTTGCCTTCCTCCTGCTTCTTCTAAACGATCCGCTACATCTAAAATTTTTTTTCTTTCCTCAGAGGAATCATTTTTTATTTTCTTAAAGTACATAGCTGATAATTCTTTTGACCTTTCTAAATCTCTTCTGATTTGCTTTTGATATAATGCATGTAGTTCAAAATAAGCGTTCTTGTCACCGTTTCGATTTGCCTGCTTCATTTGCTTATATAGAAGTTGTTGATTCTGTAAACATTCTCTACGCTCCTCTTCTAATTCCATAGCTTTTTCCAGATGCTCTGGAAGAACTCTGTTTTTTGTTCCCACTGTTTAACACCTCTCTTTCTAGGCGATCACTTTCATCAAACTTTCGCTCAATGAAAGTACCACCTTTATATAGTCCATACATAAATACCGCAAACCCTATACCAAAGATACAAACATTTTTTGTACTTTCTATCGTTGTAACATCCATTAGGCTAAAATGAATACCTTTTTAGACTCTATTTCTTGCACTAATACGTTATTTAAGTATTCTTTAATGTTATTCATCGCTTCTAACTTCCAAGCACCACCATCAGCCTCAAACAAGCCGCAACGAGCGCCTTCACGCATTCTAAAGACAAATTTACTTTCTGGTTGTTCAACTTCAACAAATGTTCTATATGGACTTAATTGAACTGGATTTGGTACTTTCGCATTCCCTCTACTAGCAACTCCTGTTTTCACAGTTACAGCTTGTGATACACCGTCATCTCCAATTTCCTTTACACCTTCTTCTACGACGGTACCTACTACCTGTAAAACGATGTCTCGATGACTGTTTTGTACAAATCCTGATTGCAATGCAATATTAAATTCTTCTCTGTCATAAAAGCTTCCAAAATTAAAACGTGGAGTAGATGCTTGCGCTTGGATATATGTACTTCTAGCCTTATCTCCATTAACCGCAGTAAAGCAACTTACCGTTGTTGGATTTACAATATGAATCATTACAGGTTCAGTTGTGTCAAATTCTGATTTTACGTAACCTACTAAACCAGATAAACTACGTACAACAATTTCTGCAGGTGTTGGTTCTTGCACAAGATGTAATCGTTGTGTTGAATATGTCTGTTCACCGATTTTATGTGTTTCAATCGTTCCAATCTCTAATACCTTTTCAATTGCTTCTCTTGTCATAGTCATTTTTCATTTCCCCATTTCTTAATTTGATTTCGTTTTTAAATAATCGATTACTACCGTTTGCTTTTCTACAGCTTTGTTTTGCTCTTCCACTTCTTCTACCGATTGTCCAACATCTGTTTTCACATCACCTTGTAAATCCATGTAGAATTGTCCTTTGGCTCCGGAAGCTAATTCTTGCCCTACTAAATTTCCGTTTTGGTCCATATCTAATAGAATCTTAGACTCTACCGCTTCTGTTGGTGCTAGTTTCGAAGTTGCTTGAACCTGGCAATTCCATACATCACGTTTCTTATCTCCAGCAAACGAAAGTGTTAAAACAATCTTTCTTGCTTTTTTCGGATCAGTATTCAAATCCGCCATATTTTCCATTACATGCTCAAACTCTTGATGAAATCTTTCAGCAAGCGCTCCATCAGCAAATGTGTTTAGATCAATCATGTTTATTTCCTCCTATTGAACTTGTTTTATAAAAAGTCGACATCCACTTTAACCTGAATGTTTACTGGGATTTCTTTTGTGACACGGATAGAACCAGGACTTTCACCGTTCTCAATTAATTGCGTTACTTTTTCTTTTACTCCATCTGTTGTTTCGAATTCATAAACATTAGCAGCACCAAAGCCATTATGATGAATTACTAAATATTTTTGTTCTCGCATGTTACTTCCTCTCTTTCTCGAATTCGTTGAGCTGCTATTCTAGGCACAGAAGTCCTCATTAAAAACGCCTTTAGAAGTTTAATAGCTTCGGGACTCGGTCCTTTACGAATCGCCTCTTTGACTTCTGTATTAGCCACTACTTCTTTAAGATTTGCCTCCATCATGTTTCCTCCTATTGAACTTCTGAAAAATTCATTTGTGAGTTAACAGCTGCAATTTCTTCGCTTAACACAATTGGTAATGCATATTCACTGATTATTTCTGATGCTCTCTCTAAATGAAATCGCTTAATAGCCTTATAACTTTTCACTCCAAATTCACGGTGTAATTGGCTGTAAATGTCACTATATACTTTCTTCCTTAATCCAACATCTTGATAAGCATTGGTATGTTTACCTCCAAGTAGCACAACTCCGCAACGTCTTACAGAATTTGAAATTTCATCACATTCAATGGCAAATAACGGTGCATTGTCTCTCAAGTCTTTTACCTCTGATTTAATATCTTGAAGTTCTTGTTTCTGTCCTTCTAATACTTGAAATGTCAGTTTTAAAACACTCATTGGATCTGTAGAGATTTGTTGCTGTTTTTGAATGTACTCTTTCATACGTTTGAACTCTTGGATAAACTTAATTTTCATTTGTACCGCTTCTTTTGTGTTGTAGCCCATTGCAACTAATGTAAAAGCTTCTTCTGTAAGCTTGTATTTAGGCATTATCTTGTTTTGCGAATTCATATAAGAGGACTGGTGAAAATTTACCTGTCCGAATTCTTCCCCCGCATATTCAATTTGTTTACGAATATCCTTCAATACATTGTTATGCTCTTTTCCGAACATGTCTGCAATCATCAAGCTATCTGTTACAACTTCTCCATTAACTTCAAATACTAATTCGCTATGTACTGATTGTTCGTTTACTACAGTTAATTGATCCATGTTGTTCCCTCCTAACTATATGTTCCGAATTACACGAATAGCATTCGTATAACGATGCACTAAATGTAATTCCTCATTTACTTTCTTAAAAATCAACCAATTATCAGGGTTTAAATTGTATAACTTAATTTGATTCTTCTCCCGCTTGGTTGGTTTCTTACCGTTTTTCATTTTCAATCTCTCCTTATCAAATAACCTTAAGTTCCTTTATAGGAACATCGAATCCAAAAAAATAATAATCACCACTTATACCATAATGTCTGCATATCGTTACAATTTCAGGGATAGAAAAGTTCCCGCCAGTTCCGTTGATATTTTGATTTACAGCAGAAACACTCTTTCCCAATAATTCTGCAATTTCACTTTGCTGAATGCTATTTTCAGCTAAAAATGCCTTAAATCGAAAATATGGCTTATGATTTCTAACCACTTTAGTCATAGTATTTCACCTCTCCCGTGTTCCTAAAAAGGAACTTTGTGACTTAAATTTATCACCCAATATTTTAGATGTCAATAAAAAAGTTCCTGGAAAGGAAATTTTCCAACACAAAATGTTGCAAAATCGGAACTTTTCTTATAAAATTTAGATGTATCTAAAAAGGGGGCGATAAAATGGAATCATTAGGTAGTAGATTGAAAAAATACAGATTAAAAAACAAATTAACTATTGATGACTTTATAAAAAAATATAATAAGAACTTTAATGCAAGCATTAGTAAAAGCATGGTATCAAGGTGGGAGAACGACTTAGCTGAACCAAAAATTCAGGTTGGAAGAAATATTGCTATTATGTATTCTATTCCATTCGATGAACTTGTAGGAATTATAGAACCTGGTCAAATTGTCCAGGATGGAAAAATTATCGGGATTCCTCATACGGAAAACGAAAATAAAAATCTCAAAACCATAGCCGCTCACTTAGAAGGAAAAGATATTACTGACGATAAAATGAAAGATGTATTAAATTACATTGATTTTATATTCAGAGATCAATTCGATAAGTGATGAAAGGTGGTAACAAATGTATACATCGTACGAAAGGCTACTGTGTAAATACGAAAATGAAGTCCAAGTAAAAGAAACAGAATTATCTCATGGTTTTAAGGGGTTGTATTATGATGGAAGAATCTTAATCGATTCAAGTCTTAAGGAAAATGAAAAACACTGCATTCTCGCCGAAGAAATAGGGCACCATTATACATCCTACGGCAATATTATTGATCAAAAAAGCATTGAAAATAGAAAACAAGAACAAAAAGCGAGAAATTGGGGATATAAAAATGTTATTCCTTTTGCAAAATTAGTGGCAGCAAAACAGGCTCATTGTAATACTTATTATGAAATCGCCGAATTCCTTGATGTGACACAAGAATTTTTAGAGGCATCTATTGGGTACTATTTTCAAAAATACGGAAAACAAATAAGATGGCGAAACTACCTAATAACATTCGAACCTTTAGATGTTATTAAGCTCTAGACTCACCTAAATGAATTGGGGGAATAAAGAATGAGATGCGCAATCTATGCCCGTGTTTCAACAGAAGAACAAGCATTGGAAGGTTACTCCATTTCTGCTCAAAAGAAAAAACTTAAATCATATTGCGATGCTCAAGATTGGGATGTTGTTGGATATTATGTAGATGAAGGGATATCTGCTAAAAATACTAATCGCCCAGAATTAAAACGTATGATAGAACATATCGAAAAAGGATTAATTGATTGCGTTTTAGTTTATCGCCTAGATCGCCTTACTCGTTCAGTGTTAGATTTATATACACTACTGGATGTTTTTGAAAAGCATGATTGTAAATTTAAAAGTGCAACAGAAGTTTATGATACAACTACAGCAATAGGTAGGTTATTTATCACTATAATTGCCGCACTTGCCCAATGGGAACGAGAAAACATTGGAGAACGAGTTCGAGTAGGTCAACAAGAAAAAGTAAGACAAGGTAAATATACATCTGGCAGGAAGCCTTATGGATATAGCGTAGATCATAAAAAAGGAACTTTGAAGATTATCGAAGAGGAAGCGAAAGTTGTACGTTCTATTTTTAATGATTACTTAAAAGGTTATAGTGCAATGCGAATTAGTAAAAAGTTAAATACCCTTGGAACTCCTGGACGTGATTATTGGAATGAAAAAGCCATAATGTATATTCTAGAAAATCCACTATACATCGGTACTTTACGATGGAGAAAGGAAACAGAGCATTACTTTGAAGTTCCGGATTCCGTACCAACAATTATAGAACAAGAAATATTTGATAATGTGCAAAAGTTAAGAGAATCTAGACGTGACTCACACCCACGTAGTCAATATGGCAGTTACATTTTTTCTGGTATTATAAAATGCCCACGGTGTGGTGGCCCGCTCGTCGGTAACTACGTAAAAGCAAAAAAACAAGATGGAACTGTCACTAAATATAAACATTACTTCTGTAGAGGTCGAAGATTAAATGTTTGTAATATGGGAAGTATGTCTGAACGAAAGCTTGAAAAAATAATAATTCCACATATCCTCTCTTTCTACGTTGACGCAACAGAGGAAATAAGTGATGAAGAAGTTACAATTGGAAATAGTAATATAGAAGATGAAATAACGCAGATTAAAAACGAATTAAAAGTCATAGAAAAACGACGTAAAAAGTGGCAATACGCTTGGGCAAATGATCACTTAAAAGATGAAGAGTTTACCGAACTTATGCAAGAAGAAAACGAAAGAGAAAAGTCACTAACAGAAGCATTGTACAAATTAAAACCAGCTGAAAATAAAAAACTCAACACTGAAGAACTAAAAAGCATTCTAAAGGATATCAAGCTGAATTGGAGCAATTTAAATGACGAAGAAAAGAAAATGTTTATGCAAATCATACTTAAAAAAATAGTTGTTGAAAGAAGCGATCAATGGTACGCCTATGAATTAAAAATTGTAGAAACAGAGTTTAATTGATGGTATAGTTGATTAAACTCTATTTATGTGTTATCAGAGGTTTTAGCCTAAAAAACTAGATCCGTTCTTACGGCAACTCCGCTCTACAATATCAAGAGGCTTTTGAAACATGAAAAAAGAGTCTTCTACTTCAACCACTCGCGTTACAATACGTTTTTCACCTAAAATAATCGGAAGTAAGGCCATAGTATTCTTGTTTACGACATAACTTTCAACATAGCGTTCTGCTTGTTCCCCCATCCTACACTCTCTCCTTCATCATTTTTTTACAATTTATAACAGCAGCTGCATGGATAATTGTAGCACTTAAAAAAACAAAACTGTTTACATTTTCAAATATTTTACATTTTCTTATAAAACTTTAAAGTTTCATAATATTCCTTCATATAAATATCTATATGAAATCTTCATATTTCTCTACCATAAAAGATGTATCGTTATAGAAAAATAAACTTTTTCCTTTTTGAAATATTTGTAACATAGAAAGTGTATGATTCGTTCAACATACATACTTTCATAAATTATGTATTCGATATGTATACTTACATTCATTTCATGCACCTTTTTTCGTATATTTCATATTGTAAACATGAAAAGGTGTGTGTAATTGTTGCTTTTAATTCATATAAAACAGCACTTATTAATCATTGAACTCCCCCACCTTCACTCCGTTTAGGGTAGAAAGGCTTCTCGGTTAAAATGATAAATATTCTACCTACAAATTTCATATTAAGGAGAATCATAAATGAATATAGTTTGGAATAGAATGCATACTCCTCATTTGATATATCACCCTGGATATAGCAGCTTTCCCGTTTCTTATACCTATCATATAAAACCGATTTACTTTCAATATTCTCCACCAGCTTCTACTTCTCACCATTACCCGCTACATCCAGTTTATCCGACACATTCCACACAGCATTCATATCCCGGTAATAACATATATAAAACTCCCTTTTTTAAACATTTTAATCATATAGTGAAGGCACAAACGTGGGAAAGTTAAGAAATTAGAAAGCAAATTTACTACGTTTCTATGTCCCATGTCTCGGGATATGAAACAAGAAGGCTAGCAGGAAATCAACAGAATTTCTCCCACACGAAGTATTTTTTATCCATATAAAAAAGAAGAAGCTGTCTCCAAAAGGTCATTCAAAACGACCTTTTGGGACAGCTTCTTTCTTATCACATACTATAAAATTATAGTTTTACAACGTTTTTAGCTTGAGGTCCGCGGTTGCCATCTTCGATTTCGAAGCTAACTTTTTCGCCTTCTTCTAAAGATTTGAAACCTTCAGTTGTGATTGCAGAGAAGTGAACGAATACGTCGTTTCCGCCTGGAACTTCGATGAAACCGAAACCTTTTTCATTGTTAAACCATTTTACTTGTCCTGTTACTGTCATAATTATTTCCTCCTAAGAAAATAGAAATTTTTTTAGTTTTCATACATAAAAAAAGAATCCACACATTATCAAATACGAAACATAAAACAGTTCTCACATACTTTTTCTCGTTCGTTTTCAGCACTTGATAATATATGGATTGCTTGATTTAGTTATTCAACTAGATTCATCATAGCATACTTAAAATAGAATGTACAATATTTTTCAGGAATATTTTTTCTAATTTTTGGTATCCCTCATGAATGAAACAATTATCATAAGTTTTACTTCATATAAAGTGAAACTTTCTTACTCCATCGCTGATAAACAACTTTCAGCCCTTAATATACATCAAAAATAAAAGCAGGTGCCCTTAAAGGACATCCGCTTTCACACTTATTTCGTAAACTGCGCCTCTTCTGTAGATCCTTTCAGCGCTGTTGTGGAAGATGTTCCGCCTGTAATCACTTGCGCTACTTCATCAAAGTAACCCGTTCCAACTTCACGTTGATGGCGCGTTGCAGAGTAACCGTGCTCTTCTGCCGCAAACTCTGCTTGTTGCAGTTCAGAATATGCTGCCATGCCGCGCTCTTTATAACCACGTGCGAGTTCAAACATACCGTAGTTTAGCGCATGGAATCCTGCTAGTGTTACGAATTGGAACTTGTATCCGTATGAAGCAATTTCTTTTTGGAAGGTTGCAATTGTTTTTTCATCTAGTTTTTGTTTCCAGTTAAAAGATGGTGAGCAGTTATATGCTAGTAATTTCCCTGGATATTTCTCATGAATCGCTTCTGCAAAACGCTTCGCATCTTCTAAATTCGGTTCAGATGTTTCACACCAAACAAGATCTGCATATGGCGCATACGCTAAACCGCGCGCAATTGCTTGATCAAGTCCTGCTTTTGTACGGTAGAAGCCTTCTGGTGTTCTTTCGCCTGTAATAAATTCTTGATCAACTGGATCAATATCACTCGTAATTAAATCAGCAGCGTCTGCATCTGTTCTTGCTACAATAATTGTCGGCACA
Source organism: Bacillus sp. AFS023182 (assembly GCF_002560575.1). NCBI lineage: Bacteria > Bacillati > Bacillota > Bacilli > Caryophanales > Bacillaceae > Bacillus > Bacillus sp. AFS023182. The sequence continues at coordinate 24,094 of NZ_NTRO01000010.1, forward strand.
CCCATTACATCCGCAGCAAGTCTAGCAGAAATTAAATTACGCACCGCTGTTTGCGTTGGTAGTAATACTTTTCCGCCTAAATGTCCGCATTTCTTTTCTGAAGATAACTGGTCTTCAAAGTGCACGCCGGATGCACCTGCCTCAATCATACCTTTCATTAATTCAAACACGTTTAATTGCCCGCCAAATCCCGCTTCAGCATCTGCCACGATCGGTACAAAATAATCTGTATCACCGCTACCTTCCATATGCTGAATTTGATCCGCACGTTGCAGCGTTTGATTAATCCGTTTTACAACAGCTGGTACACTGTTCGCTGGATATAAACTTTGGTCTGGATACATGTGCCCGGATAAATTGGCATCCGCTGCCACTTGCCAACCGCTTAAATAAATTGCTTTTAATCCTGCTTTCACCTGCTGCATCGCTTGGTTTCCTGTTAACGCACCGAGCGCATTAATATAGTCTTCTGTATGAAGCGATTGCCAAAGTTTCTCCGCCCCGCGGTGTGCTAATGTATGTTCAATATCAATTGACCCGCGAAGACGAATTACATCCTCAGCAGAATATGGACGCGTTACCCCTTTCCAACGTTCGTTTAACTCCCAGCTTTCTTGTAATTTTTGTACTCTTTCGTTTGTCATCTCTTCCATCCCCTTTTCTTTTTTATAAAATTTCATAACCCGGTAATGTTAAAAATGTTTCAAATTCATCATTACGCACCAAATTAGTAAAAAGCTTTGTTGCTTCTACGAATCTACCTTTCTCAAATGCCTCTTTGCCAATCTCCTGTTCTATTTTCGTTAGTTCTTCCGCCTTGAACTCTTCCACTAAAGCAAATGTAATCTTTCGTCCGTCATTTAGCTTTCCGCCTTCATGACGAATCCATTGCCACACTTGCGCCCTTGAAATTTCTGCCGTTGCTGCATCTTCCATTAAATTATAAATCGGTGCTGCCCCGCGGCCGCTTAACCAAGATGCAATATATTGAATACCGACGCTAATATTCATACGAAGCCCTTCTTCTGTAATCGTTCCCACTGGTACTTCTAACAAATCCTTTTCTGTTACATAAATTTCTTCACGTTTTCTAAAAATTTGATTCGGCGTTTTCATAACGTGATTAAACACTTCCATCGCAACCGGTACAAGTCCCGGATGGGCAACCCAAGTCCCATCATGGCCGTCTAAAGCCTCACGTTCTTTATCCATGCGAACCTTTTCAAAAGCAACCTCATTTGCTTCCGGATTATTTTTAATCGGAATTTGTGCTGCCATGCCGCCAATTGCTGGTGCATTCCGGCGATGGCACGTTTGAATTACTTTTAAAGAATACGCACGCATAAACGGAGCCGTCATCGTAACTTGCGCCCTATCTGGAAGTAGAAATTCATTATGATTACGAAAGCTTTTTAAGAAACTAAAAATATAATCCCATCGCCCGCAATTAAGCCCCGCTGAGTGATCACGGAGTTCATATAAAATTTCATCCATTTCAAAAGAAGCGTGGATTGTTTCTAATAAAACTGTTGCTTTAATTGTTCCATTTGGAATCCCAATATATTTCTGCGCAAAAATAAACACATCATTCCACAATCGTGCTTCTAAATAGCTCTCCATTTTCGGTAAGTAAAAATATGGCCCGCTTCCTTTTTCTAATAACGTTTTTGCATTATGGAAAAAGTACAAACCAAAGTCAACAAGACTACCTGACATCTTTTCTCCATCAACTAGCATATGTTTTTCTTCTAAATGCCAGCCTCGCGGACGCACAATAAGGACAGCGGTTTTATCACCTAAACGATATTCCTTACCACTAGGATTCTTATATGAAATCGTTCCCTTCACTGCATCTCTTAAATTAATTTGACCATCCATCGCATTATGCCACGTTGGCGAATTAGAATCTTCAAAGTCTGCCATAAAGAGATGTGCACCCGAATTTAAAGCATTAATCACCATCTTACGATCTACTGGACCTGTAATCTCCACACGACGATCTTCTAAATCTTTTGGAAGCGGAGCAATCGTCCAATCTCCAGCACGTATATGTGCTGTTTCTGGTAAAAAACTTGGAAACTCCCCTGCATCAATCCTTTTTTGTTTTTCCACACGTTTTTGTAACAACTCTTTACGGCGTGTATTAAAATTCTCATGCAGCTCTTTCAAAAAAGTGAGCGCTTCCGGTGTCAAAATTTCTCCATACGCCGGTAATACTTCTAGAGCGAGTGTAACCCGTGAAGTTTGCGTCGACATATTAGCATCTCCCTCTCCAACTGTTTTATAACAGATTTGATTTTATGTTTTATATTATATAACAAATTTTCAAAAAAATCTTCCTTTTTCGAAAATTTATCCTTTTTTCCATAACATCCATCTATTCAAAACCCGCACTTTTCTTACTAGTAAATGAGGTATCATCGTATTTTGCGGCATATTTAAAGCTCTCATCTGTTACCCTTTACTAAAACAAAACGATCGTGATTGTTATATAACAATCACGATCATTTTGTTGATTATGCTTTACTTTCACTTTCTTCTAATACTACTGTCTTTGTTTTGGATTTTTGAAAAGTAAGTACCATTCCAGCAAAAATGAGGATAATCCCTACTGTCTGCATGATAGTCGGGCGAAATCCTGTAAATACTGTGTCTAATAGAATTGCTACACCCGGATCCAAAAAGACTAATACAGAAATGAGTCTTGTTGGTAAATCTCGTAAGCTATCAAAGAATAAATAGTAAACAAAACCAGTATGGATCAGTCCTGTTGCGGTAATCGCAATCCAGTTACTCTCTGTTAACCCTTGAAACGCTCCAAAGTCTACAAATGGTAGTAATAGAAATATCCCTAAAAAAGTTTGTAAAAATGTCATCGCATACGCACTGGTTTGTTTAATCCCTTTCCCTAACAAGGTGGTAAATGCATAAAATAATGCCGCAAGAAGTGCCCAAACCATCCCTGAAGACATCAGCTTTTCTATAGATACACTTCCATCTATACCCGCGACTAACACAGTGCCTACAAAACAAATCAAAATTGAAATAATAGACAGTACTGTTAATCTTTCCTTAAACACAACACTCCCAATCATTAATACGATAATGGGCGCAAGATGATATACAGAAATGGCAATCGTCACTGACATAACTTCAAAAGCTTTAAATAAGAATACCCAGTTAAAAACAAGAAATACACCGCAAGCTAGTATTTGCAGCACTTCTTTTTTATTCCACTTTTCTTCTTTAAATTGACCTGTCGCAATCCAGCATAATGTTAAGAAGATCGTGGCACAAATGCAACGAACAAACACCAATTCAAATGAAGGTAAATTTGTTTTCACTGAGAAAAATCCGATGGAACCGAAAATAGACATTGATACTATCATTTTTATTGCTGGTAATGATTTTGTTTGAAATAGTACATTTGTAGCACTTTTTTGAAACAATAAAAACAACCCCCATTAATCTGAAACACACATTCACATGCGGAATTTCATAATCTTCTAAATTTTAAACCTACACGTAAGTCGTTTCTTATGAAGTAGCATTGACAATACGTATTCCTCTTACCATATACAATATCATTTTGCCAAATAAAGCAACAATGGAAATAATAGAAATACTCGTTTTCCCTGTTATAGCTACCTTTATATTTTACCATATTTTACATGAAGATACTTTTTTCTAACAATCTATTTTGATTTTCTAATATATACATTACGGTCCTGCAAACAAAAAAGTTCTTTTCTCTATTATTTCGTGCAGCATAAGGCGTCTACAGCACATGGACAGAGCCTGTTGTAGATTTAGAATTGACATGAAGTTAGATTAAAGTTAAACTGTCAGTAACATGTTACTGTTAACGACAGTATAATGTTATTAACAGTGTATTGCTGTTATGATAACAAAACTATTTTTAACATTTCATTAAGGAGGTTAGATGTTTTATGAAACACACAGGAAGACATACAGGTGCATTTCTTTTGCTGTTTTTAACAGAGGGAGATAGTTATGGAGGGAAACTTCTGCAGAAATGTGAGGAAGAGCTTCCCATCAATCCAATTGATAGTGCCATCATATATCGTACACTCAAAAAATTAGAGGTAGAAGGTGCTGTTGAGTCTTATTTGGATACATCTGATCAAGATAAGCCGATAAAAATGTACAAAATTACTACAGTTGGAAAAGAAAAATTAGACGATTTTCAAATAGATATTGAAGAAAAAATTAAAAACTTATCATTTTTCTTAGACAAATATAAAGACTGGAAAGAATCGAATCATGATTAATGGCGCTCTCCTTTACTCTTTAGCCATTATTCTTGTCAGTATTTCTTTTGTAAAGGATCGAAGTAAAACAAAAGAGGCTCTATTAAAGTCATGGAAAATGTTTCGTAATCTAATACCTTCCATGCTATCAATTATGCTTTTCGTTGGACTATCACTATCTATATTAACACCTTCCTTCATTTCTTCTATCATCGGAGAAAAATCTGGGTTCATCGGTATTATTTATTCAGCAATAATTGGCTCCGTTGCACTCATTCCAAGCTTTATTGTGTTTCCTCTTGGAAATACATTAGTCCAAAATGGTGCGGGACTTCCTCAAGTTGCGGCATTAATGTCTACATTAATGTCAGTAGGAATCACAACTTTACCGATGGAACAAAAAATATTTGGACGAAGTTTTGCTTATTCTCGTAATGCATCTGCATTGTTAATGTCTCTCCTATTCTCGTATATTATTTGGGTGGTGATGGGATGAATGAATTAAGAAGATATCGTTTCTTTTTCATTTTACTACTCGGGCTCACTATATTGACTTTTATAAACCAATCGCTCGGATGGAGTGCATTTCAATTAACAGGAAAAAGCATTTTAGATATGCTTTTTCTACTGCCCCCTGTTTTAATATTCGTAGGGTTGCTTGACCAGTGGGTGAAGAAAGAAACATTAATTAAATATATGGGGAAAAAATCTGGTATCTATGGCATCTTGTTTTCCCTATTATTAGGAGGAATTGCAGCCGGTCCCCTCTATGTTGCTTTTCCAATCGCAGCGCTTTTATTAAAAAAAGGAGCGAGCATACGATACATTGTATTTTTTCTAGGAGTTTGGACAACTGCAAAGTTACCAGTTATGGTGTATGAATTTGCTTCATTTGGAGCTAAATTTACACTCATTCACATTTGTTTTGGTCTATTATTTTTCTATTTAATGGGTATTATTTATGAGAAGTTTTATGACCAACGACAATTGTTGAAATATGATATAACAAAAGAAATATAGATCTTGAGGAACGATTTTTTAATTCTCCCATCCTAGCCCCTTTTGAGTTTGATCAAAAAAAACTTTATAAAGGAGCAGCGTCCCCGCTGCTCCTCATTTTCTTTCTTTCTCATACTGTTCAAACGCATGAATTCTTTCAAAAATTGGCGGATGTGTATACAAGAAAAACTTCACTAACGCCGGTGGATTCACTTGACTTAAACTTGTTTTCGATAAATACTGGAACGTCTTCACACCGGCCTTTCCATCCTTTGTCATATCTAAAGCATACTGATCTGCCGCCCGTTCTTCTATACGTGATACATAGTTTGATAGTGGGCTTACTGCAAAAGATAACACAGAGGAAATAAGAAAAAATAATGGGATAATCGATAAACACGCCATCCTTGATAGGCGCAATGTATCACCCCATTTTCTGAGGCACATATTGATAATACGGCTAATTAAATACATCCCTACAAACGTCAACACAATATAACTCGCCACACCCCAATATATATGTTTCATCACGTAATGTCCCATTTCATGCGCCATAATAAATAAAATCTCTTTATCTTTTAACTGCTGGAGCGTTGTATTCCACAATACAATTCGAGAATTCAATCCAATGCCTGTTACATATGCGTTTAACGCGTTCGTTTTTTCAGACATGTTCACTTCATATACATGATTGGCTGGAATGTCTGCCTGATCAGCGAGTGATAAAATTTTCTCCTCTAACTCTTTATTTTGTAATGTGGAAAAATCATTGTATAACGGATCAATTACAACGGGCTGTACAAATGTTAAAAAAATTGTAAATGGTACAGATAACGCCCATCCCGCTAACCACCACCGCTTCGGAAATTTATGAATCAGCCCTAAAAGGACAGAGACGACGAGAAACATCATAATATAATTTACCCAAAAATCAATCACATGATCTTTTATCCAGCTCGCTGTGGATTGCGTTGAAATACCGTAATCAATTGAGATTTGATGCCCCATCCATTGCAGAGGTAATGCAAGAGCGGTTGTAAGCAATGATAAATAAAAGAGATAGATAGCAACTTGAATAACTCGTACTTTCGTCGTTTCTTTTGACCATTTTTCAAAGCGATTTGATATACCTAAAACAAGGACGAACAATAAAATAATCCATTCAAGAGGCGTTGCTAAAAAAAAGAGTAAATTTTTCACACGCGAATAATCTTGGCTTAATGTAAGTTCCTTTGCGTCCATAAATGTCTGTGGATCAGCACTCGTTCCTTTATACATGTCTGGAATAATTTCATGATTCCATCCAAATAAATACCAATATATAAATAATGCAAAACCAACGTACAAAAAAAGTGACCACTTCACAACCTTCTTCACGGTATCTCCTCCTCTATGCTGCCTGTCTCTTATTATTGTAAGTTCGTTCCTTCTAAAATAGAACAAGCTAATACATCGAATTGTCATGCAATTTTCAATCCCTCCTCATGAATTTTCGGATTTTTCTTATAAAATAAAACTGGAAGGGAGAGGGAAAAATGAAAAAAATTTATATTACGTTTACATTAAGTTTAGTCATCGTAATTGGAATTGGAATTTACTATTTTACAGATTATCGTAAAGCTTCTGCTGAAATACCAAGTGGAATCGTTATGGAGGATGTAAATGGTACAACGCTATCTTTTGATCAATTACCAAAAAAGCTTAAACTTGTAGAATTTATATACACAAAATGCCCTGATATTTGTCCTGTTACTACATACAAAATGAAACATTTACGAGACAAATTAGAGAAAGAGAAACTGTTTGGAACAAAGGTTGAATTTATAACAATTACCATTGATCCTAAGTTCGACACAAAAGAAGTATTAACTACATATTCCAATACATTTGAAATGAAAAAAACAAAAGGATGGCACTTACTACGTGGTGATGAAGATGAAACAAAAAAACTAGCAGACACATTTAACTTTCAGTACCGCGATCCCGGAAGCGGACTCTATATTCATACTTCTAACTCCTATCTACTCGATGAAAATGATCGTTTAATTGAAGTGTTTGGTATGGGAGAACGTGGGTTTAACAGTAACAAAGTACTTGAGAAAATTAAAAATGCATTATAAAACCTCTTCATCATTCGAAGAGGTTTTTCACACATATTATTCTATATAAACTATGCTGCAAAAATTAAATACTATCTCTCTGTATGTTTCTTCGGCTCATATGTTGGAATAAGAAATGCACTCCCAATCCAACAAATAAGGCCGAAACCACTTAGATATTTCCCATATTCATAATCGTTTACATACACTTTCCCTACAATAATTAAGATAAATCCAAGTAAAACAACTGCATAGCCAACTTGTTTTTTCGACAACATAACTCAACATCCTTATTGAAAAATATTAATGAAAAAATTTAAGTCCCGAAAAGAAATGGAGCTATATTTCATAATTCCTTGTACAGCTAGAAGTATTATAAGACCAAGCACGCATATATAATTAATTCCATCTTCACTTCTTTTCTCAACTACAATTCCGCCCCCAATGCATAGTAGGCCTAGAAGATGAAGTGCTAAATAGACAAAAAAGTATGCTTCCTCCCAGCGAAACCCTACATTCACTGTCGTAATCACAATTAAACTCACCATGATCACATAAAACAATTTATTTGATCGAATCGTTTCATTCATAGAATCATATTCATTCCTTTCTATATAAATCTTGTTTGATTTTCCAGCATATAAATTACTCCTATGCATGGACGGATGCTCTCTCCGTTCTAAGAAAGGAGGCATCACTTTTTCAATTCTTTATATTCTGATTATTTAACGGATAATACGTTTCCTATAACTCTCTCATTTTATTTGTATATACTACCGGCACCTCTTTATTTATATAACGGCGATTCATGAACAAAAAGATGAGTACAAAATTTAATCCAATGATAAAAATAATAAGTCCTGTAAAAAATGGAGTTTGATTAGAAAAATCCGCAAAGCTTATCATTTCTTCCTTGCTGAACATAAAAGATGTAATAAGTACAATTGCATTATTTAACATATGAATACTAATCGGCATCAGTAAGCTTTTCGTACGAATGTATACAATTGATAGTACAATACTAAATATAACCGCACTGAGGAAATCAATGTGAAAACATCCGAAAAGAATCGCTACAATAACCATCGCTTTTCCCGTTCCCCATTTCGCCGCAAAGCGCTGAAATAGAAATCCCCTAAATATAAATTCACATACAATAGGAGCTACTAGTACGATTATGATAAATTGATAAATGTATCCCCCCGCACTCCCTATAATCGGTTCATGTAATATATTTATAATATAATCTGGTGTAATCCATACAAAGCTATACATATACAATACAAGATATCCATAACTAAAAAGGCATAGCATTCCCGTAATCATTAAAACTTGTAAAAGATTAAATGATTCTCTTCTATTCACAAATAAAGTAAATGGAACACGATGGCGCTTACATTGACAGCATAGCCAAAGTGATGGAATGATGTAGAGTACAAGTATGCTTACAAAAGAAGAAATTGATATATGAAATGTATTCTCTAGCAATTGTTTACTAACACGTTCAATCAAAACAAGTAGTGTAAATACAATTAAAAAATATCTGGCTCGCATCGCACAAAACGGATTCACAACCCTCTCCTCCCCTATGTTACATTTATCATATCATTCGAATCTTATTTTTAAGCAAAGAAAACCTTAAATTTTCCTTAAAAATTCCATAACTTACAAGAAAATGTTATGATATTCGATGAAAATAGGGGGCGATTCAAATTGTATACTGCAAATATTTTACTTGTTGATGATGAAACGGCTATTTTACAACTATTAACTACTATTCTACAAAAAGAAGGATTTTCTCATATTACAACTGCTACATCTGCAGAAGAAGCTTTACTATTCGTAGAACAAAATCGTTATGATTTAATGATTCTAGACGTCATGCTTCCTGGACAATCTGGTTTTGACATTTGTCCAATCATTCGCCAAAAAACAGATTGCCCAATTTTCTTCCTAACAGCAAAATCATCTGATTTAGATAAAGTATCTGGCTTCTTATACGGAGCAGACGACTATATTACAAAACCATTCAATCCACTAGAAGTTGTCGCTCGTATGAAAGCGCAACTTCGAAGACACATGAAACAAATATCACAACCTACGAAAGAAACACACTTTATTTCATTTGGAAGATTTCAAGTCGATAAACATGCAGCCGAATTACAAGTAGACGGAAAGGTTGTTGAATGTTCAGCTCAGCTCTTTCAACTACTACTTTTTTTCTGTGAACATCCGAATTACGTATTTTCAAAAGAAGAAATATACGAAAAAGTATGGGGGGCACCCGCCTATAATGGAGATGACAACACAGTTATGGTTCATATTCGAAAACTACGTGAAAAAATTGAGCTTGATCCAAGTAACCCACAATACATAAAAACCGTTCGCGGACTTGGCTATAAATTCATCGCAAAGTAGGTACCAACTATGAATTTAAGTAGAAGGATTATTATCCAATTTATTATACAGCATATTTTCGTTTTGTTTACTTTACTAATTGCAGTCATCATTGCCTTTGGCTATTTAGTTTATCTTTTCAATACGAGCCTTTATGAACCAAACGTTCCCGAACTTGATAACTTCACTATTTCTCAAAACGTTTCTTCAGAAAACGGGCGTATAACATTAAGTTCTGAGGTAAAAGAAATGATTGAGAAAAAAAATGATTGGCTTCAAATTGTTGATGAAAGCGGAAAGGTACTGTATGACTTTAATTCTCCTGAAGATGTTCCTGGTTCTTATACGAAAACATCCCTAGTTGCTTATTTACAGCATGATATACAAAATCCTTACAAATTGACGTATTGGAACATTGAATTAGAGGAAAAAACAGCAATTATGATTTATGGCGGGAAGCTAAAAAGTAATACATTACTTCAAGAATTAAAACAAGAACACGGTTCACCATTATCAGCTGCATTTTCTTTAACAGAAAAAGAAAAGAAACGGCTTACCGCAGAAGGTGCTACGCTGCAAATATTTAACGCACAAGGAGAAGAGATTTTTGCTTATCCTGAAACAAAAAGAAAATCCTTTTCAGCCATTCAAGCTGTACTTTCTGAAAAAGAGCCTTGGAATCACAAAGAAAATGTCTCAAGTTTGTATAATCCAGAGGACCAAACCTTATTTACCATAACAGTACAGAATGAATATTACTATCCATCTGATATGAATGAAGATATATTCGCAAAAAAATTCTTAATGGGATTTGGCGTTATTATTTTAATTGCGTTTGTCTACTTAGTTATTCTTTCTATTTGGTACGGAAGAAAATTTGGTAAACCGTTATTACATACCATGCGCTGGCTCAAAAATATCGCTGGTGGAACATACGAAGAACCAGTCAGTAAAAAAGGAAAAACAGTCCGTTTTCGGCGCTCGGGTAAAGAAAAGTGGTCATTCCGTCTTTTTAAAGATGTGACAAATGCTCTAGAGCACCTTTCTATTACACTCAAAAAAAATGAGTCCATACGACAAGTTATTCAACAAACACGAGAGGAATGGATTACTGGTCTCACTCATGATTTAAAAACACCGCTCAGTTCTATTTACGGGTATTCTCTATTACTAGAATCGAAACAATATAAATGGGACGATAAAGACATTCAAGAGTTTGGACGTGTCATGCGAGAAAAATCTCAATATATGACAACATTAATTGACGACTTAAGCTTAACGTATCAATTAAAAAACAATGCGATTCCCACTCACCATGTCGAAGTTGAGATTAATCAATTTGTCCAAAAAGTCTTATTACAATTTATTAACAACCCGACACTTCAAAATCAAAACATAGAATTTGTTCCTAGCTCTAGTAACATTCATTATTCTATTGAAGAAAAATGGTTCCAGCGTATCATTGAGAACTTATTAGCAAATGCAGTCAAACATAATAATGAAACAACCAATGTCATTGTAAGTCTTGGACAGAACAAACACGCTTTCACACTTTCTATTTCTGATAATGGAAAAGGCATGGATGAACAAACGAAAGAACTTCTATTCGAAAGATATTACCGCGGTACAAATACGGAAGAAAATAATGCTGGAACAGGCCTTGGCTTAGCGATTACAAAACAACTTGTTCTCGCACATCACGGTACGATTTCTATTGAAAGTGAGCTTGGGAAAGGGACAACCATTAATATGGTATTTCCTTTCTCGCCTAATAACAAAAGAACTTCCTAGTCTAAAAGTCTAGGAAGTTCTTTTATATTTATTTAATACTGGTAAATGTTCTTTGAAGACTTACATCCTGAATCTAGTCAATAAGCCATAGATAAGTCGAAATATAGTTGTTCCTTCCGAACATATTTTAGAAACTAGGAGGGGATGAAGATTGCGTTTCTATAGAAGAATTAAATATTATACGTCATCTTCCTCTAATCGTTTTTTTTGTAAATAGTAAACAAAAGAAAAAGGAATGAGAAAACAAACAAAAACCACACTGCCTACAAGTAGGGCTTGACTGTTATTACTGTGATCTGGACCGAATTTTGCTAGGAGTGCTAAAGCAGTACCAACCAATGCAGAAAGAATTACAATTCGGTAATAAGGACGGGGCTTTTTCTGTTCATTTGCATTATCATACACATCAAGGGAAATTTTGAGATTCAGCCAACTTAAAACAACCACAGTAAGCATAAATACTAACCATAATGGATTATCTCTAGCCTCCATAACCCCTTCTGTAATCGCCTCATAAAGTAAAATGGCAAGTATCCCTATCGTTTGGACCATAAAGGCAATACGAATATTTTTCAAACTTTGCATTTGTAATCGTTCATCTTTAATTATCTTCATATATCTGCTCCTCCTCGCTAATCCAAAATATTTCATCCAACGTCTTATTCACTGCATAACAAATCTCCAAGCACAATTTTAGTGTAGGGTTATATGCACCTTTTTCAATCAAGCTAATGGTTTGCCGCGTGACGCCAACTTTCTGTGCCAGTTGTTGTTGCGTTAAGTCTACTTGGACACGAGCTATCTTTACTTTATTCCTCACCTATATTATCCCTCCTTAACCAAATTGTAACATATATATTACATAATTCAATGTATATGTTACATAACAGGCGCTAAAATTATCGCTATGTAATTTTATAATACGATTAACCTTAAATCTCATACAAAAAAGTTTCCTAGAATCTAGGAAACTTTCTTCTCTTCTTATTGTTGTTTCTTCTGCACTGGCAGCCAAATCTCAACTTGCGCAAACTCACTCTTATCTTCATGGCTACGCTCATCATATAACTCGAACTCTGTAACGCCCGCATGTTCATAGCCTGAGTGGGGGAACCATTCTGAAAAAATACTCTTCCATGTTTGTTGGAGAGACGATACCATGTCTTTATGAGGTACTTTTGGTGTTGTAAATACAGCATATGTTGCTTCTGGGAACGTACGCTGCGCTAATTCATTTGATACCCCATCAAAACTTGTAACTTCCATTCCAATAATATAAGTGAAGTCCCCTGCTTCTAAATTAAAATCCGTGCACATTCCAAGCTCTACATACTGATCTGTATGTTTACGGTTTGTAATGTTACTTGCAAGATTGTTTTGTAAATAACGATCCCAGAATACCGGAATATCTTTAAGGTTTTTTCCTTCTTTATTAGACGTCTTCATCTCATATCCAGCTACATGAAACGCTGGTTTTTTTTCAATACGAAATTCCATTTGTATTCCCCCTAAATATGGATTGAACTTTCGCTGCTTCACATTTGCTTTATAATACATCGGTGTCTTAATCCCTTGCTTTCGGTAGCTACTTGGCGTCATCTGAAACAACTTTTTAAAGGCTCGAATGAACGTTTCATGAGATTGAAAGCCATGTTCTAATGCGATATCAAGGATTTTTTCTTCCGTATGAGAAAGCTGATAAGCTGCCCGGGCTAGCCTCCTCTTACGAACATACTCCATGACAGTATCGCCTACTAGCGCTTGGAATACGCGATGAAAATGATATTCCGAGAACCCTGCAATACGAGCCAAATTACTTAATGTTTGTTTTTCCATTACATTTACTTCAATGTAATCAATTGCTTTTTGAATTTGTGTTTCATAGCTTTCCATCTCTGTTCACCCGCCTTATATGTATTATGATAAAAGAGAAGAGAATTCTTTTCTTGACGTTTCTTGCTTTTATTTTACAGAAATTTGTAACTTTTTCATATTACATTCGTTGTTATAAGTGAAGGGAGGAATATCCGTGAAAAAACAAACACTTGAGGAAATTTATAAACAGCATATGCATGACCTTTTTCGCTATCTTCTCTCCCTAACAGGACATTTCCACTGGGCAGAGGATTTGATGCAAGAAACCTTTTATCGGATGCTCGTCCACATTGACTATTACAAAGGTGAAGAAGTTAGGAATTGGTTATTTACAATCGCCTACCACGCCTTTATTGATTGGCACCGAAAAGAAGCAAAATATAAAACAACAACACTAGAAGATTTTCATTTACCTGATGTTCCAAGTACAGAAAATGCCTATTTCACAAAGTATGAAATTACAGAGTGGTTACAACGCCTCTCTTCCCTTCCTATCGTCAGGCGAAATATTCTCTTACTGCGAGATTACTATGGATTCTCCTATAAAGAAATCACCAAGATGACTAGACTTACACTAGCAAAAGTCAAAATTGAACTGCACCGTGGCCGAAAAGAAATGCGATCAGCAAAGGAGTGATATCAATGACTTGCATGCAATACAAAGAGCTTTGGAAAAAATATGAACAAGATACGATTACAGCTGAAGAACAAGAAAAGCTAGAAAACCATATTGAGACTTGTACGATATGTGAAACCCATTTAGATAGACTGCTTACAGAAACAGAAAAGATAAAGAAAAACTCCCGCCAGTCTCTAATATTCAAGTGCCTTTTCGAAAGATTAAATGGAAACATCGTTTGCAAACTCTTGCTTTTCTACTTGCAGTTTGTATGGTTCTATATATGATCGGCGGCGTCCTATCTTCAATCTATTTTCAAGTGAACAATGAACAAAAGCTAAAAGAAGTTAGGGACGTCCCTGCACTGGCACTAGAAGCAACAATCCCAAATAGCCGAGTTACCGGCGGAGGGACGAATGTAGAAGTCTTCTTTCGTACACACGGTAATATCCGCTTAGTCAAAACAGTTGGTAAAGGGGAGTTTAAACTTGGCACCGTCCAAATTGACAGTTTTCTTTCATCTGTAAAGGTAGAACAAACATGGGCTGACACAGCATATCAACAAAATCTCTTCTTTGTTCATCCAAAAACGAAAGAGATGACAAATTTCCAAGAAGATATAAAAAAAGTGTGGGAGACACTGCAAAAAATACCTGATGGAACCGTAGCAGAACTCGCTATTTCTTTTGATAAATCTTACACATTGCAAGAATTAGAACCTATTCTTTATAGTGTATTTGAGGCGCAAGAAATGCCACCAACTCCTGTATGGTACGCTTTAGATACAGGGTTAGAAGCAGCAAGTGACGACCGCCCTCGTATATCTAGTTTTGAAGCTTTCAGATTCCCAGAACATATACATTTTGGCAACCTTGAAACAAAACAGGTGAAAACAAAGGAAGAAGAGGTACTAGAAATGATGCGCGTTTTATCACAGCATGAAGAAATCGTAAAACAAGTTACCCAGCGTAGCAGTAAAGAATTAAACCTACAAAAACAATATCAATATGTGAAAAAACATGGTATCAAAGTTTACGGTATTGTCATTACTGGCCCATCGAAAGAATTATTAAAATTACAAAATTCTCCTCATGTTCGTGACGCTACTCTTGGAGATATTGAATTTTGGAATTGGTTTGACCGTCCAAGTGGTTCTCGTCACTAAAAATGAAACAACCATTCAAAGCTGAATGGTTGTTTCATTTTTATCTCAATTAAAATTCACATCGACCTGAATGACTTCCGACCGGCTTCCAAGTCTAAGCGGCGGACCCCAAAATCCGAATCCTGAAGAAACAATCGCATGAAATGTTTCCTTTTGTAAATATCCCCAGTCTAGTTCATACATTCTTCTCGTAATCAAATGATTCGGTGCCATTTGTCCTCTATGCGTATGGCCCGATAGTAATAAATCAACGCCAGATTCCGCTGCCTGTTTTAATTCAAACGGCTGATGATCCATCGCGATAACGGGAAGCGATTTATCTACAGTGCTCATTAGCGCTTCGAAACTTTGACGATCTCGCTCTGTTTTATCCCTTCTACCAACAAGATAAAAACTATCTTCAACTTTGATCACTTCATCTAACATGATATGGATATCAATTTTATCCATCTCTTGCAGAAACTCCGGAATTGCTCGTCCATAATATTCATGATTTCCAAGCACTCCATACACACCAAGAGGTGCCTGCATCTCTTTCATCACATGCCCCATGTTTTTCTTAATGAATTCTCCAGGATGATCATCGATAATATCTCCTGGTAACAAGATGATATCAGGCTTCATTTCATTTACATGGTGCACGAGTCTTTTCAAATGAGAAACACCTGACAACTTACCAAAATGCATATCAGAAGCCATTGCAATGCGAAGTGTTTTACGCTCCCTCGCTTCTTTTGGTATGTGAATCTCATACTTTCGAACAACCGGACTATACGCATTAAATGTTCCATAGCCAAAAATGAAAATAAACATACTAAGCGTAACAATCCCCGTCCACATAATGGCTGTATCTACCGGAACTGATAACTGCAGGATAAATACAGCTATATCAGCAAGTGGTAACAATATAAGAGCATATTGTATCACCGCAAACCAATAAGAACCAATCGTCCGTAAGAAAGGCATGAATTTGAAAACCTGGACAATTAAATACGCATACGAGAGCAACCCAACTACTGCAGCGTAATACCCCCAAGATTCCCAACCAAACATGGTTTGAAGCCAAACCCATCCGTTCCATCCAATGTAAAACATCAGTAATGTATATATAAGAAAAATAGTAACTATATTGAAATATTGACTAATCTTCACAATATGCCTCCTTTTCTATTTCTTTTATTATAACCTGCAATCTTTTCATACTGTGAATCATATGTACTGCCAAGGATTATAAAAATAAAAAAGCACGAAACAATTTGTCTAGTGCTGCTTATTTCCCCATATTTAAGATTGCAATTGTACTTTTATCTTTGTCAACAACTAACATTTATTTAACAATAAAAATATAATTATAATAAATAAAATTTTATTGTAAAACGATAAATGATATGTTAAATTCAAATTTACAATAAATAAGTGAGGTGCTTTTTATGAAACAAGTATCAACGCTCTTTTTAAAGATCGCTGTTATGCTTATTGGAATTCCAATTCTTGCTTTATGTATATTTAGCTTACCTTGGTTAGCTAATAATCCAGTAAATCCAGATTATGCTCATATACTATATCCCGTTTTAATCATTATGTATGTATCAGTGCTACCATTTTTCATTGCATTGTATCAGGCGTTTCGACTTCTAATTTACATTGACAAGAGCAAAGCTTTCTCGGAATTATCTGTCCGAGCTTTAAAAAATATCAAATACTGTGCAATCACAATCAGTGTCTTGTATGCGGTAGGCATGCCATTCTTTTACTTCATAGCGGAGATAGACGACGCTCCAGGTATCATATTAATTGGCTTAGTCGTTATTTTTGCTTCAATGGTAATTGCAGTATTTGCTGCTGTTCTTCAAAAACTGTTAAAAGAAGCGATTGATATAAAATCAGAAAATGACTTAACGGTCTGAGGTGATGAACATGGCAATAATAATCAATATTGATGTGATGTTAGCTAGAAGGAAAATGAGCGTAACAGAGCTTTCAGAAAGGGTTGGAATAACAATGGCTAACCTTTCTATATTGAAAAATGGAAAGGCAAAAGCAATTAGATTTTCTACTTTAGAGGCTATTTGTAAAGCATTGGAATGCCAACCTGGAGACATTTTAGAATACAAAAATGACGAAGACAATCAAGATTAATAAAGTGAGGCACAAACCATGAGAGCTCTAAAACAACTCGTTCATTTTGGCTGGGAGCAGGCCCTATCGTGCTTGTTTCCTGTCGTTATTTTTGCCTCTTTGGCTTTTACACAAATCATGCCACTTCCCTTCCTACCACGGTATGACTGGCTGCTCATCATCTGTCTTCTGATGCAGTGGTGGATGGTGCATTCTGGGCTTGAAACACGTGATGAACTAAAGGTTATCACGTTGTTCCATCTTATTGGACTTGCTCTTGAACTTTTTAAGGTACATATGGGCTCCTGGTCTTATCCCGAGGCAGGCCATTTCAAAATTTTTGGAGTGCCTTTATATAGCGGATTCATGTATGCAAGTGTAGTGAGTTATCTTTGCCAGGCTTGGAGAAGGTTGAAAGTTGAATTAATTAAGTGGCCACCGTTTTTAGTAGTTGTCCCTCTTGCAACTGCGATTTATTTAAATTTTTTCATCCACCATTATTGGATTGACGTTCGTTGGTGGTTATCTGGACTTGTAATCATCGTTTTTTGGCAATCATGGGTCACATACGAAGTTGATGGAACTCGTTATCGTATGCCAATCGCACTTTCTTTTGTGCTCATCGGATTTTTTATATGGATAGCTGAAAATATCGCAACGTTCTTTGGAGCTTGGAAGTATCCAAACCAAACCGATGCATGGAATCTCGTTCATCTAGGAAAGGTGAGTTCATGGCTTTTATTAGTGATTGTTAGCTTTCTTATAGTAGCGACGTTAAAGCAAGTTAAGGAAAAAAACTCCACCCAGGCAGATACTAGTCAATTTTTATAACAGATAAGAACTCTCTTAAAAAAATCATATCCCTAGGACTTTTTATTGTACAAAATTCCGAATCAGATACATTGGAAAAAGCCTTGGATAGTATTGCAGAAATACATGTATTAAATTAGCTTGTAAAACTATTCATTTAAACTATAAGGGGCTAATATTCAACAAAAAATACCGTAGTATGATTAAACAATTTCATACAAATTCCATCTACATTTAAAACTATAGAATCCATTTTGATTGTTTTTTTCAAAATGGATTCTTTGAGTTCTCCGTAACATGCAGGTTTCTGCTTTATTTTTGATCAAACTTTAGTCCGGGAGCTACCGTATGTTAATTAAAAAACATTATACATTTAACGCCTTTTCCCTCAGCGCTCTTCTCAAGAGTTTACCTGTCGTATTCTTCGGCAACTCTTCCAAAAACTCTATACTCTTTGGCACCTTATATTTTGCAAGATGTAAAGAACAGTATTGCGTTAACTCCTCTTCTGTTACCGCACCATTCTTCAGAACAACATAGGCGCGCACTGCTTCTCCTAAGTTTTCATCTGGAACACCAATTGCGACAACTTCTGCAACTGCTTCGTGCTGGTATAATACTTCCTCTACTTCACGAGGATATACGTTATAACCACCTACAAGGACAATATCCTTTTTACGATCAACAATATAGATGTAGCCTTCATCATCCATTCTTGCTAAGTCCCCTGTATACAGCCATCCATCACGAAGCGTTGCCGCTGTATCTTCTGGTGCATTATAATATCCCTTCATCACATTTGGACCGCGGACAATTAATTCCCCAACTTCATCCACAGGCACTTCTTCTCCAAGCTCATTGACAATTTTATTTTCTACATGCCAAATATTCGTTCCAATTGAACCTGGTTTACGCGGACGATCTAGCGGATTAAAACAAGTAACTGGTGAAGCCTCTGATAATCCATATCCCTCTGAAACAATAACATTAAAGCGATTTTCAAAGTTTTTCAGAAGCGCAACAGGCATAGAAGCTCCACCCGAAATACAGAGACGAAGCGTCTTAACATCCTCTGCACTTGCTTCTTCATATAAATATAAATAATTGTACATCGTCGGTACTCCAGCAAAGATTGTTGGTTCATATGTACGACAAATACGAAATACTTCTTTCGGACTAAACTTCGGCAACATTAAAATCGTCGCACCGTTAACAATTGGAGCATTCACAGCTACCGTTAAACAAAATACATGGAACATTGGAAGCGCAGCAACAACGCGATCATCTGCAGTATATTGTAAATACGATGCTACATCGCTAGCATTACTATATAAATTTTTATGTGTTAACATAGCACCCTTTGGTTTTCCAGTTGTTCCTGAAGTGTACAAAATAACAGCTACATCTTCTTCATCTAGCTCCGGACCTTCATAGGATAGGTCACCGTTTCCTATAAGACTAGTAAACGTTTTCATTTTTTCGGTTTCTGTATGATTGAAATCTGTTGAGGTTTCACATATGATGATATGTTCAAGAGAAGGAAGTCTTGTTGTAAGAGATTGTATAACAGGTAGAAGGACGTCGAGTGTGATGATTGTTTTTACATCTCCATTTTGTAAAATATAATGCATTTCGTCTGCTGTATAAATTGGGTTAATTGGAATGACAGTTGCTCCGGCTTTCATCGTCCCATATAAACCAACTAAAAAATGCGGTGAATTACCAACAATTAATGCGACATTGTCCCCTTTTCCAATGCCCATTTTTGCTAAACTACTAGAAAACTTCGTGACCGTTTTGTTTAATTGGTCATACGAGACCGACTGATCCATAAATATATACGCCGGTTTCTCCCCTTTCTTTTTTGCTGTTTCAGCCAAAGATTGAACGAGATTCACATAAACCCCACCTTTATAAAATTTAGAAAATTTAAAAATTCTAAATACATTATATTAAAAGAAAATTAAACTAGCAAGTAAAATCCAAATACTTGCATATAAATGAGCATTCATTCATTTTTCAATGAGAGGCTCTATCCCTTGTTTTTATACGTTTTTTTGCAACAAAATAAAAAACAGTCATACGGATACTATGACTGTTTTTACGAGTTAAAAGAATAATGCTAAGAAATCTTCTTTTGTTATATTACCAAAGTAGCGTTTGACATCTACATCTTCTAACGCCTTAGCAAAAGCTTCTTTATCAAACTGTACTCCTATTAAACGCTCTTCAATATCATGAACATCTAGTGCGCCGAAGAAATCACCGTATACTTTACACTCTGTTACCGTTCCTTTTGTCACCTCTAAGCGAACATCAACTTGTCCAACTGGGAAACGGTGTGAATGTTGTAAGTTGAACTTAGGAGACTTTCCGTAGTTCCAATCCCAATTACGGTAGCGCTCTTCAGAAATTTTATAGATTTCTTTCCAATCTTCTTCTGCTAACTCATATGTTGGAATTTCTGTTTCCCCTTCAAAAATCGTCGCTAGAAGAAGTTGTTTAAACTCTTCTGTTGTCATCTTTTCATTTAAAAATTCCGTAATGTTCGCTACGCGGCTACGGATTGACTTAATTCCTTTTGATTGAATCTTGTCCATTTTTACTTTTAGTGCAGATACAACATGTTCAATTTCAGAATCAAATAGTAATGTACCGTGACTAAACATACGGCCTTTCGTTGAGAACTGCGCATTACCTGAGATTTTTCTACCTTCCGCTAAAATATCATTACGGCCACTAAGCTCTGCATTTACGCCTAATTTTCCAAGCGCTTTCGTAACAGGCTCTGTGAACTTTTTAAAGTTATGAAAACTATCCCCATCATCCTTCGTAATAAAACTGAAGTTTAAGTTTCCTAAATCATGATATACAGCGCCACCACCTGATAAGCGACGTACAACATGAATCCCTTTTTCTTTTACATAATCCGCATTAATTTCTTCTACTGTGTTTTGGTTTTTTCCAATAATAATGGAAGGTTCATTAATGTAGAACAAAAGGTACGTTTCATTAATATCTAAATTTTTCACGCAATATTCTTCAATCGCTAAGTTAATCGTAGGATCTGTAATCCCTTTATTATCAATAAATAACATCTAATCACCTCATGAGTTCCAAACGTAACCGCTATGCGCAAGCACAATAGGGCCACTGAAAATTTGTTTTGCTTCTTCTACTAAATCAGATGGGTTTCCTGTATGCGGCAAGTGAGTTAATAGGAGTTCCTTAACATTTGCATGTTTTGCAATATCCGCTACTTCTGTACTATTCATATGTCCTGCCTTAGCAGCTTCTTGATGTGCATACATATTACATTCACAAATAAATAAATCCGCATCTTTTGTAAATGGAATAAATTCAGGAATGTAACTGGAATCAGCACTATATACAACAACTTTATCCCCTACTGTAATCCGCATCGCATAGCAGATAACGGGATGAACTGTTTTTAAAAAGGAAATAGAAAATGGTCCAATCTGCACCGTTTCTTCCGGATTGTACACAATCCCTTTCGTATACGGTTCATGTGTTAAGGAAGAAAATCCTTGCACATCAAATCCATGTCCATAAATCGGTAATTGTGGTAATTGCCCTTTTACCATGCTTGAAATTAATCTTGCATATTGCAACACTCCAATATCCGCAACATGATCGTGATGATAATGTGACAACAGAACTGCATCTATATCAGATGGTGTTATATATTTTTGAAGCTGTGCTAGTACACCACTGCCACAGTCAACAAGCAAACGAAAACCATCGTGTTCAAACAAATACCCCGACGTTGCTTCTCCCACTTCTGGAAAGCCACCCCAAAAGCCAACAACAGTCATTTTCATATGTATCCATCCTTTCTAAACCGCTAGAAATGCAGTATTCTTCCATCTATTGAGAAAGATTTTTACTTACACTCTACAGTTTTAACTATAATCCATTTCCTAAACTTTTTCATTATTTTTCACTTTGTTATAAAACAGTTGTTGACATTTGTTTTTTGTACTAATACAATGATACTAAGAAATGGAAATGGAGGGATTTACATGATCGATCAACCGATGGAATTTTTCAGAAATTTGCCAACAAAAACGTGTGCACATTGCGGAAAAGAAATTGATGAGCAACACGAAGCATATCATAATAAATGTGACGACTGCGTTCACGAAGAATAGTAGTTTCTAAACATAAGAAAAACCTAGCAGACATCGTCTACTAGGCTAGTAACATTGTATCCTTCGTCGTTGAACCTTTCACCAAGAGCTCTAGTTCAAACTCATACAATTCTTTTTTACGATAATTTTTCGTATGGATTTTATCCATCATTAAATCGACAACTTTATGGGCCATTTCATCAATTGGCTGTTCAATTGTCGTAATACCAGGCTCTGAAATCTGTGATAAAATTTGATTATCAAAGCCAACTACAGCTAAATCATCAGGAATGCTCCAGCCATGGCGTTTCGCTTCTGCGATAATTCCAGCTGCGACTTCATCGCCTCCTGCCAAAATAGCGGTAGGATTTTTTTTGTCCTTTAATACTTCATGGAACATTCTTTTTCCATCTTCCCAAGAGAAAGCGTTTTCAAGAAAATCGATCGCTTCTACTTCTTTGCTCTTCTCAGTGATTGCACGTAAAAAGCCCATTTTTCGCTGTTGGCTCACTACTTTCGTTTCATTTCCACGACAAAAAATAAGGTTGCGATAACCTTGTTCTAATACATGCTTCGCAGCGATATAAGCCCCTTGTGCATGATCAAATTTAACCGTTGGAATATTTGCTTCTTCAATGTACTCATTACATAACACGATTGGACCGTGTTGTAAGTATGGCTCCACATTCTCCCATGGATTCTCAAGTGAACATAAGATAATCCCATCAACTTGTTTTGTTGATAACAGTTGTAAGTATTCCATCTCTTTTTCCGGTAAGTATCTTGTTTGGCAAATAATCAGTTTATATTTATGTTCAGAAGCAGCAATTTCAATCGCTTCAATAAATCTACTGAAAAACGGATTTGTAATCCTTGGAACAAGCACCGCAATTGTTTCTGTTTTCTGTTTACGGAGCCTTCTTGCTGCAGAATTAGGAACGAATCCTAAATGCTTCATCGCCAATTGAACCCTCTTTTTCTTCTCATCTGACACATACGGATGGTTGTTAATCACCCGAGAAACCGTTGTTCTTGATAACCCCGCTAATTTCGCCACGTCCTCGATCGTTGACACGAAATTCTCCCCCTTTGTATGAAAACGTTTTCTTAACTAGATTATATAGTATATTATTGGAAACTGCAATATAAGTTCGTAGGATTTTACTATATTAATATTATTCATAGTAAAAAGTCTGTATTTGCAGGAGAAATAATTGTAGCTTTCGAACATTCCATTATAAAGATTATCATCAAATAAATAAGGAATGATACATAATGAATCGAACTGATCGTTTACTCGCTATTCTCATAGAGTTACAGCGAAAACAAATTGTCACGGCCAAAAGTTTAGCTGAAAAATTCGAGACATGTACGAGAACGATATACCGTGATATGCAAGCCTTGAGTGCATCTGGCGTTCCCATCTTTTCAATGCCCGGACAAGGCTATTCTTTAATGGATGGGTATTTCTTGCCGCCTATTCAATTTAAACCAGAAGAAGCAGTAACGCTTTTATTAGGGAGCAATTATGTTGAGAATAATTTTGATTCTGCTTTTTCTACACATGCAAAGTCTGCTAAAGAAAAATTAGAATCCATTCTCCCTTCCGAACAACAAAAGAAGGTTAAGGAGTTAATCGGAACTTTCCGCTTCCTCTCCGGGACTTTCTCTCATCAAAAATTTGCTCAAGAACTACTCGAAAAACAGCTGATTCTCTTACAAGAAGCCATTCAAAAACAACAATGTGTTTCCTTTTCTTATCGCAAGCCTAATCAAAATGACAAAACGGCTCGCACCGTCAATCCTTATGGCTTAGTGAATATCTCAGGGATTTGGTACCTTGTCGCTCATTGCCTTCTTCGACAACAAATACGGCATTTTCGTTTAGACCGTATGAGTGATTTACAAGAAGAACATAAATTCTTTCAAAAACCAGAAGAATTCTATTTACCAGACTATGAGCCAAAAGATGATCGAACCGTTATCATTCATCTATTATTTCACCCTACTATCTCTCATAAAGTTATAGAGTCTCGTTATTTTTATATCGATACATACGAACTTAAAAAGGATGGTTTTCATGTTTTCTTAAAAACAAGAGGTATAGATGAAGTATTTCCATGGGTGCTGAGCTGGGGAAGCCAAGTAAAAGTATTAGAACCTACTATTCTTTCTGAGAAAGTTCGAGAAGAGGCAAAAAAATTGCTGCAAATTTAATTTTTTCACTACTGACATAATGGTGTCAACATCAGTCATTTATAGTAGTCCTTAAGAATTAAATCTTATACAAGAAAAGGAGTTAACACGATGAACCCAAATGCCATTTTAGAGAAATTCGAAAGTATAGCCACGTACTACATCAACGAATTAGAAAAATACTCCCTTGAACAATTTAGAAAAAAGCCTTCTGAAGAAGAATGGTCACTCGGACAAATGTATAATCATTTACTTGCAGCTTCAAATATGCAATTAGATGCCATCGCAACATGTACAGCTGAATCTGCCACTTTAGATGGCAAAAAAACCGAAATGGGTGAGCAAGTGTATAAGATGGGTGCTTTTCCTCCAATACAAATAAAAGTACCTAATCGCCCAGGGTATACACCGGCCAATCCAACAGATAAAGAAACGATTCAAAAAACACTGTTACAACTTATTGAAAAGATAAAAGAGCTTGAACCAAAACTCTCGTCGATTCCAGACAATCAAAAGGTAGAGCACCCGGGACTTGGGTATTTAAATGCTGTAGAATGGTTTCAATTGATTTATATGCATTTTGCACACCATCTTCGTCAGAAAGAAAGGCTGGAACAAAGTATTATTCTAAAATAAATCTCCCTATAAAATTTAAAAAAGCCTAGAGGATTACTCCCCTAGGCTTCTATCGATTTCTCCTCTACTAAATTACGATACTGCCGCTTATGCATCCAAGTCAACGAACCAATCGTTCCAAGTGACAACAGAACAATAAAGATCATTAATATACCTGCGCTTTGCCACATAAATCCGAAGTCTCCGCTTGACACAACTGCTTTAAATCCAGATACAGAGTACGTCATTGGTAACCATGCATTAAATACTTGTAGTGGTTTTGGAATTAACTCAAGCGGGAATGTACCTGCACTTGTTGTTAATTGTAGAATTAATGTTAAAATCGCGATAAAACGTCCAGCATCGCTGAAAGTAGTTACTAAGAACTGAATTAAAGCGATAAACGATAGACTTGTAAGAATACTAAACAATACGAAATATGCCACACTTTGTACTTCAATACCTAATCCTAATAATAATACAGCATCTGCAACAAGCGCTTGAATTACGCCAACTGCAAGTAGTACACCGAACTTACTAATAAACCAGCTAAACCCTGACTTTGGTATACCAACTGTCTCACGTAATGGAAATACAATCGATAATAGAAGTGCCCCAACAAATAAACCAAGCGATAAGAAGTATGGTGTAAATCCTGTTCCGTAGTTTGGAACTTCTGCCATCTTCTCAGTTTGTACTTTCACTGGATCTGCAAACATATCGTATGTTTTATCAGTTCCTTTTATTTCCCCTGTTTTCTCAGCACCCTCGCCAAGTTTTTCAGCAAGTTCACCAGTTCCGTCATTTACTTTTACTAAACCGTCTGTTACTTTTCCGGAGCCGTCTGCTAGTTTGTTTACTCCGTCGATTAATTGGCCTGAGCCATCTAACATTTTATTTAGCCCACCATTTAGCGTGTCTAAACCGTTTGTCACTTTATTTGAGCCTTCTGCCAACTTACCAATTCCACCAATCATTTCATTTGATTTTGTTGATAATTGAACTAGACCGTTTGTCACTTTATTTGAACCATCTGCTAGCTTACCAATTCCACCAATCATTTCATCTGATTTTGTTGCTAATTGAACTAGACCATTTGTCACTTTATTTGAACCGTCTGCTAGCTTATTTACACCTTGAATTAATTTTTCGGATCCTTTAGATAAGCTACCTGCACCAGATGTTGCTGTATCTAACTTCTCACCAAATTTATGGAAATTAGTTACGAATTTCATTTGATCTTGTTCTAATTGATTAATGCCATTCGCTAAATTCGTCAATTGATTTGTATCTGGTAGCTTCACTTGTAATCCACTTACTTTTTCCTTTAACTCGCTCGTTCCACCCGCAATGATGGCTGATTGCTTTTGAACTGCAGCCATGTTATTCGTAGCACTCTTCATAAGAGGCTGTAACTTATCTTGAGATTCTTTTGGTAAACTGTTAATCGCATTTTGTAAAGCAACTAAATCATCCATCGTTTCCTTCGATGCTTTAACATTCTCTTGTGATACTTGACTTAACCCTTCCACTTTTTGTGAAGCCGCACCCAATTCTGCAAGTTTTGGCTCTAAATCTTTCAAACTTGATATAGAGGCTTGCACCTTACTATTTAAAGTATGAATGCCATTTTGAATATCTTTTGCACCTGTCTCTAGTTCACTTTGTGCATTGGCAAGCCCAGTCATTCCCGTAGCCAAATCTGTTGTACCTTTTTGCAATGTAGCTGATTGATTTGCGAGTAAATGTAAACCATCTGTCACCTGATTTGATCCATCTACTAACTGACCAACTCCATTTTTCAATTCACCTGTTTTACTGTTTAACAGGTTCAAACCACCTGATACTTGACCTGATCCATCTACTAACTGACCAACTCCATTTTTCAATTCACCTGTTTTACTGTTTAATAAGTTTAAACCACTTGATACTTGACCTGATCCATCTAGCAATTTTCCAGATCCACCTACTAACTGACCAACTCCATTCTTCATCTCTCCAGACTTCCCTTGCAATGTATGCAAGCCGTCTGTTACCTTGCCAGATCCATCTTGCAGCTCCCCAGCACCATCGTGTAACTTATTCGCTCCATCCGATCCATCAGCAAATCCTTGTGAAACATCTTTTAGGGAATCAAACATTTTCTCTGCATACGTTTTGGTTAACGTATTAGATACTTCTCCTTTAATTTTTTCAATCGCAGTCCCGCCGATTTGTGAAGATAAGAAGTTTAAGCTTTCATTTGGTATATATTCTAAGTTTAATCGTCTTGGATTTTCTTTCAGCAGCGTTGTTGCATTGTCTGAGAAATTCTCTGGAATACGAACTAACATATAATATTTTCGATTTTCCATTCCCTCTTTTGCCGTTTTTTCACTCACAAACTCCCATTTAAAACTTTTATTATCCTTTAACTCGTCGACTAATCCTTTACCAACTTCAATTGATTTGCCGTCAAATACTGCACCTTTATCAAGATTAACTACTGCAACTGGCAAATCATCTAATTGATCATACGGGTCCCAAAACGCCCATAAAAACATACCAGCGTATAAAAGTGGTACAAATAAAACAGCTATAATAGGTATTAAAATTTTTTTACTTTTAATAATTTCCGTAAATTCCTTACCAAGTAACGTAAATCCTCTCATTGTTTCCCCTCCCTTTATTTATGACCGCAATGTTCAATTAGTCATTTTAAACCAAATAAAAAAGACCATATTCTGCTATAAGTATTATCTAACCCCAACTTTTATCATCTTCTCTCTATACTATGCACTTTTTTATTTTAAATGACTATTTAAACCATTTGGTCAATGTAAACAGATTAAAAATTAACATTCGATACTTATGACTATTTCGTTCAATTAGTCATTTTCAACTATATTAAAAGGATTATCTTAATTTGACAATCCTTTTAATAAATAAAGTTCAAACAGTTCTGCGATTCGTTCTTTATCTAGTGGTTCATGATTTTTTTCCCAATCAAAAATAAGTGATACGTATAAGCGAAGCATAATAAACGCCGTAATTTCCGGGTCACATTCACTAATTTCGCCCTTTTCAATTGCAATTTCTAAGTAAGATTGAATAACTGATACAATTTCAGTCTCTACTTGTTGCATGCCGTCTTGTACTTCTTTCGTGCCCATATCTCGTTCTTCTTGAATGAGTTTAATCATCAATTGATGTTCTTTTCTGAATTCTAAAATACCATATAATGCTTTATGTACATTTTCAAAAAATGAAACGTCTGGACGAATTGCTTCTTTGGCTACCTGTCTCATTTCTGTAATTAAATTAGAAATAATTTCGCCAAACAATTCTTCTTTATTTTTGAAAAACGTATAAATCGTTCCCTTCCCAACATTCGCTAACTTTGCGACTTGGTCCATTGTTGTTGCTTTGTAGCCAAACGCTGAAAAAGACTTTGTTGCAGCTTCAATAATCGAATGCTTTCGATCTATTGCCACATCTTCACCTCCGAAGTGACCATATGGATAATATAGTCAATTAGTACACACTTGATATTATCACAGTCTTCTCTCCTATACAAGGTCTCTTTTTAATTATTCCCCGCATCATTTTTTTTCTAATCAAATTTTTAACATATATCGAGTAATTGACGAGTCAAAAGGTACGGCTTGTCCAAAGCAAATTTACCTCATGAGTAAAGTGAAACTTTACTCATGAGGTAATTCCCCTACTGATTATTAGCCCTCATCCATCTGATTTTTACAGCCAATTCATGCGGGATACAGTTCGTTTTTCATACTAATCACATCCTATTTTAAATGATTAGTATGAGAATCAACAAGTTTAAAAGATGCTCAGCCCTCAAAAGTCAGAAGAATCAAGTAAATGTAGAATAACAAATTAATTTACATCGGAAGAGTGATTAACTTCCACTTTATTATTCCTTAAACTCATTATCGGAATCATGACTAAAATACCTATAATAAAAAAGATGGCAGAGAATTGATAAATGGTGAATAGAGAAAACTGCTCTTTTAATAGACCAGAAATACTCATACTAATTACCATAGTCCCTGTAAATAATGGTGTCAGAATTCCATTTACGCGGCCCACAAAATTTTCTTCGGTGTTGTTTAAAATGATTGTATTTATCCCAATAAGCAACCCGGGTGTGAATAAACCTATTATGAATTGAGTAATTAGGGTGACCCAGAACACTGTAGATGATCCTAACATAAAAATCCCTACAGTCATGATCGTCATTCCCACCATTATAATCTTTTGTGGCACGATTTTGCTTGAAAAAATCATGACAATAACTCCACCTATAATCATAGCTGCTCCATCAACAGCAAAAAGCCACTGTAGATATTCTTTATCTAAATGAAGCCTCTCAGTTATTAAAAAGATGGATAACGGTCTTATTAACCCTAAACCTAAGCCCGCAACCATAAAAACAAATCCTAAAGTCCTTAATATTTGATGAACCCAAACATATTTGAAGCCAACTTTCATGTCCATCCAAACTGAGGATTCCTGGTCAGTTATGGAAATGTTTTGATCTTTTGGTATGAACATCAATGTCATGGCAGACAATAAAAACATCATTCCCACTAATGCCATTGAAACATGGATACCAAACTGTTCAAATATAAATGTACCTAAAATCGGGCCGAATATCATGAAAGAAGATATTATAGTTTGAAATAATGACATTCCTTTCTGCATTTGTTCTTCACTCAAGTGCTTCTTAAACAACTTCATCGATAAAGGCTGTGAAAACTGAGATAGAGTCGCTGAAATGAAAGTAACAAAGAACACAACCTTCCAAGTAGTATAAATAAGGGTAATTAATATTAAAAACACTGATAATGCACTTAGAAGATCACACCATATCATCGTTCGCTTTGGTTTCCAACGATCTGCAAAGGCACCACCAATAAATGAGAATATAAATATCGGAAGGAATTCTGCAACCGATATAAGTGACACGGCAAATGCATCTCCATCAGTCACTGACACAACAAATAATAAAATAGCAAAATTCCTAATCCAAATACCTATTTGCATAAAACAACTAGCAATTAGAATGACCAGAATGAAACGATTTCTTAAAAGTGAAGTTGCAGACGAATTTGTTTTTTCTAATGGCATAAGGCACCTCTTAATTTTATTTACAAATTATTTGTTAACAACGAGTTAAGGTATAGTTCCCTCATATAGAACACAATCATCCGAATATTTATTTTTAATATTCGGAAATTAATTGATGCATACCACCGGAAATTCACACACCTGAAATCCGCACGTTTTTTCGTAAAAACATATCCACTCCGCTTCTTCTCCGTTTTCTAAGAGGGAAAGAGGCACTTCTAAGTTTAAAACTTTATAAGGAATTTTAAATCTCGACAAACCAGGTGGCATTAAGTTTCCTTTTAATGCATTATTTATAATCGTCTCTAAGCTTATGCCACTATATTGAACCCATGATTCATTTTGAGGCATTGTACTTTGGCGATAAAATCGATTAACTCCATAAGAATGGTATATATCTTGAATAGAGGCAAAGATATCGTTAATGTTTTGATTCTTCCCCCTCATAATCCCCTCAGAATCTTTACATTTATACTCGGCAATCGTTACACCAACGTTTAAATGAATAGTATCAGATAATTGAGGTTTCCAGTTAGGATCACCAATTACATGATACCAATAATCTAAAACGATTGAATCCTGGCTTACAATTTGAATAGGTGCCCTTTTATAACCTAATCCTTTTAGTGACGCTAATCTATGATGTCCATCCAGAACGATGAATTTATCATCATACTTGATACAAGGAATAGTATGTTTTACGAAGCCACTATCTTTTATCCCCTCAGAAACTGTTTTGATTTTTTTTAAATCTACTTCTTCGTGTGGTATCAATTTATCAATATCAACTACAGCTAATTCGATCTTGTGATTATTACATAGAAATGAGTGTACATATACAGATTCTCTCATTAAATTAACCATTATATTATTCCTCCTGTAATCAACATACTAATTTTTGACGTTACTTCAGAATGAAATAACTTACTTAATTAACTCTTTCCAACAGATTTTTTTTGATATAAATGTATGTTTGATGCCTTCTGCATTTTTAACTGCTACTGATGCTACATAGTCCTTCAGTGGCGAATAAGTAAAATAGTTAAAGTCTTCTGCAGTATTTTCATCTAATTGATACGGTACACGAAACGATAATGGTGACAGTGAAAATCCTAACCCTTTCGCTTTAACTAACGCCTCTTTTCTTGTCCACAAATGGAAAAACCTAATTAACTTCGTTTCATATGATGACCCTGCATTTATATACTTTATTTCATCTGGTACGAACACTTGAGGCATAACCTCTAAAAAATCGTATGTAATGTTTTCTACATCTACTCCTATTTGATCCATATAACCAATTACGCATATAACTAGTCCTTCAGTATGTGATAAGTTAAAATGTAACGATTCTTTTTCATTGTGCATACATTGTTTCTTTAAAAATAGTTTTCCATATTTATTTTTTATGATTTCAACTTCACTTATAGGTATATCTAATTCTTTGCTAATTAATTGTTTAATTAGTAAACGGCCTATAATAAATTCTATTTTTTTGTGGTCAACTTTATAATTTTTATATACTTTAAGTTCTTCATCACTTAATATTGATAAACTTTCTTCAAATTCTTCCAAAGACAAATTACTAGGTAAGTGAACTTCATAGATTAAAATCTCTCTTCTCATTTTCATTTACACTTCTACCTTTTTAATTATTTTAAGTTCATTTGATTATAACAACCTCTTTTAACATGATTCATATACCGTTGTAATCTATTTCCAAGACCAACCTTCTAATGTATGTTCGAAATTAAACCCTCTTTCCTTATCCCAATTAATGTTATTCAGGTGAACAAATGTCATATAGCCAGGCCACGCTTGCATAATATTATCTTGTGTTATCTTAGGAGTAGTTATCATATGAGCAAAATTCATCCCTAAAATTCTAACATTTTTATTAACTGCTCCACTTTCGTATTTAGCTTCTAAATGAATATCTTTAGTATTCCATATACGTAATAAAATCTTATCTTCCAACAAACTTTTGGATAACTTCTCCTTGTCAATTAAAGTCTCATTTATAGTAATTGAGTCTAGTGCATCTCCATCTTCTATTAATAAAAACAGAGCATTATAATCATTGTTAGAAATAGTTAACTGCAATTTTGTTTGGCTAAGAGTTTTTCCATCCACTTTCAAATTTGATGACGAGAAGCTCTCTTTTATTGGTGAGAGTTTATACGTCTCCTCTACTCCAAAAAACATTGACTCTTTCACATTTCTACTGTTATTAAAGATCTTTTTTTGCCAATCATCTAATTCTGTCTGGTCAGTCATCCAATAGTTCCCACCATTAATATCTCTATATAGATACAATGAGCTAGGTCGAGGCTCTGCTGAACTAAACTCGGTGGTCAAAAGAACTTTAATCGACAAAATGATTAAGATGACTAAAGCTGATAGAGCTGAAATTGAAATGGTACTCCTATTAGATCGGTTATTAACCAAAAGATAAGTCACAAAAAGCACGGGCATAATAAATATAAATACTGGAGCAATTTTAGGAACTGCAATATAGATAACTCGGAATGTATACACAGTAAATAAAATTGGAATTAACGATATAGCTAAAAATATTAGACAACGTTTTATAGAACTAATTCCGGGAAGCAAATCTGAGATGAAGAATGGAACGGCGAAAAGAAAAATCGGCAGCACCAGTGTTGGAAATATGAAATGGCTCACTACTGAACTGATAAATAAAACGATTAAAACACCCACGGAAAATACAGGAGTTTTTTTATTTACTTTGAGAACATACAAAGCAATTAACACAATTAGTAAAGCAAACACACCCAAGCTTATTGAAAATAAATCATTATTCAATGGAAGCAATCTCCAGGAATCAAATAAATACTGATTAAACCATTTAAAAACCTGTATGTACAATAAACCACTTCCAACTGTCAATCCAATCACAATAATTGGCATTAAAACATCTAACACTTTAATACTTTTATTTTTGTAGATAACAATTCCTAGAAATAGTAGTATTGATGCGATACATATTAAATTTATCCATTTCCCATAAAAAATCACAAAACCAGGGAGCAATGTCCATGAAAGCTGATCGACATCTTCATTTAAAGTCATTTCTCTATCTTTGAGTAGATTTATAAAGAGTTTTAAGTTTGAATACTGCATAAATGCTGTACTATGATCGATATTCTCAAATTCATCATTTATATTATGATAATTTCCAAACCCTTCAATGAACGCTAAATTAAATCCTATCTGAATGTCATTTTTGAAAACTGTAAAATCTGAATTAAAAGGTAAGAGTTTATAAGCTTCACTAAAAAAGGATGAAGTAACCGCAAAGTCTGATTGATGAGCGTACTCTTTTACAATCCCTATTGATTGATTTGTGGTTTCAAAAAGAAAAGGTATTCCACTACTCCCTCTCCCTTCCAGGTTGATAACGCTTTGAATATTATATTCAGCAAAATGATTTTCATAAAACGCTTTTGCTCCTAGAAGACCAATTTCTTCTCCGTCAGTAAATAAAAATAAAATATTATTGTTAGGAGTTTTTTCTTTTGACTGTTCAATAGCAGTTTGTAGCATATTCGCAACTGCTATTCCATTATCTCCAGCTCCGTTTGAAGATGGGACAGAATCATAATGTCCGACAATTAAAATTGAATTATCTGTTTTCCCCTTAATCGTTGCAAGAATATTAGAAGGTGTTCCAGTGTCCAGTGGCGGACCGAACTCCGAATGCTCAACGAAGGAATTTAATTCTGCGACCTTTATACCTTCGTCTTTTAACGTTTTCTTAATAAATTTTCTTGTTTCTTCGTTTCCCTTAGTTCCTATTGGGCGGACAAATTGTGTCATCTTATCAAGATATTGAAGAGCAGCTTTTTTCTCATATTCAGGATTTACAGGGGCTTTTCCAATATCTTTGGTCAAATGAAATACAGATCCCCAAATTAATAAAAGAATTAAGATAAACAAAATACTCATTATGCTTTTGTTTTTAAGGCTTTCCATAATAATTATCCTCTTAATTTTCAGTCTTTTTTTGGTTAAAGAGGAAATATGAATGTATCCATATCCCCTCTTTATGAAGTAAAATTCGTAGAATCAAAGTATATTAGACTAATAAACTTTTTTTACTACTTTTAATAATATTTAATAATAGGTTGATATTGTCTTTCATGTAAGGTTCAAAGAACATATCAGAATGACTACCGAATCCCTGATTGATATTTAGAGTATCTTTCCCTAAAATATCTTTCCACTGAGCTATTACCTTTTCTTTTTCAGCAGATTCATCATAACTATCTTGAGAAACCCAGTACACTTCCGAATAAATGCTTCTCATGTTTTGCTCATTGTAAAAATAATTTGCAAATGCAAGCCTTTTATTATATGCAACATCAATCATATTTGGATTATCATTTATCCAATTTGCTAGCTCTGAGACTTGATTTAGCCCATTATTTATGTCCTCATTTACTTCTTTTATAATTTCATCTTCACTTGTCTGATGTTGAATTTGTGTCCTTGAGTCGAACATAATAACTTTTCCATTTGATGAATATACCCTCTCTAAGTAGGCCGCTACTTCTAAAGCGAGATTTCCACCAGCAGAGTACCCCATAAGAATCCATTCTTTTTGATTACTCATGTTATAAATATATTCTGCATATTTTTCTATTCTGTCTTGATCTTCAATAAAATCAAATAAATGAAGATTACCTGACTTCATATATTTTGGGATATCATTATAAATTAGACCCCAACCTGCAATCGGTGGAAAAGAAAATAGATTGTATTCATCAGTTATATTAAATGTAGTTACTGGTACAACATCACTATTATCCGTTTTCAAACTCTTTGCAATTCCCATGATTGTAGGTTCTAATACGATTTCTCTAAAGGTTAACAATCTACCTGTTTCACGCTCTAAGTTGGCTATTAAAGAAATAATTGTTAATGAATTAGCCCCTAACGAGAATACATTGTCACTTCTATAAATCATCATATTTTCCAGTTTTAAAATCTTCCTTACTAGTTGAGCTACTTTCTTTTCATTTTCAGTAACTAACTCTTCTTTGGAACTATTTATTGTGACCTCTTGTAACGAGTGTCTATCCACTTTACCATTTGAATTTAAAGGTAATTTTTGCAGTACTTCCAAAAAGTCTGGAACCATATAATAAGGAAGCTTCTCGTTTAAAAAGCGTTGAATATCTCTTTTCAGCTCCAATGTATCAGCATGCTTAGACTGAACATACCCTACTAGTAACTGTTCATTATTAATACTTTGCACTTTTACAACCGCATCACTGACTAATGGATGTTCCGATAAGGTGTGCTCTATTTCCCCTAGTTCAATACGATACCCTCGAATTTTTATTTGATAATCCTTCCTACCGAAAAATTCAATTGTGCCATCTTCCCGCCATCTTCCAATGTCGCCAGTTTTGTATAGTACTCGATCATGTGAACTCTTAGAATACGGATTTTGAATAAAGCTTACCTCTGTTTTAGCTTGATCATTTATATATCCTTTTCCTACACAAATTCCTGCAACATATATCTCACCTTTTAGTCCTACAGGTCTTTTTTGTAATTCTTCATCTAGAATATACAGACTACTATTTACAATTGGCTTACCAATTGGAACCGGATCTTCCTTAGGTGCTTCATACATAATGTGATGAGCAATATCATCAGATGCTTCGGTCGGACCATAGGCATTGACTACTGGTATGGTATGATGCTCAAACCATTTTGTTAGTGTCGCTGTCTTTACTGGCTCCCCCGTTACCAATAAGAATCTTAGATCATTTAACTTCAAATCAAATTCGTTTAAATAATCCGCAAGAATATTAAGATATGAAGGTACAACTTCCAAATGAGTGACTTTCTCGTTATTTAAAACATTTATAAAATATTTTAAGTTTTGCTGTTCTGACTTCTTAATTATTCTCGTTGTTCCCCCGGTGCAGAGTGCCATAAAAAATTGAAATACAGATATATCAAAACAATGTGAAGCATTTTGTACCACTACAGAATCTTCGTTACATGACAATAGTTCAATTTTTGCCATGATGTGGTTTAACATTCCTAAGTGCTCAACCATTGCTCCTTTTGGTTTTCCAGTTGAGCCAGAGGTGAATATAACGTAAGCTAATTGCCTTGAATCAATATCCATATTAAAGCGCTCTTTCTCCAAGTCTTTAACAGGAATTTCATCTACTTTTATAACATTGGCATTTATGTCTTTCACTTCAAGTGGGGTATCGTCATTACTAACCGTCAGAATAGTCCTGCAATTCGCTTGTTTTAAAATATCATTCATTCGGTCAGATGGTATATCCAGCTCGATTGGAAGATATGCCAGTCCGGCACTCCAAGCTCCTAATATGGAGGCTACCATCCAAGGCGAACGGTCCATCATAATTGCAACAATTGATTCTTTTGGCATATTAGCTTCCCTTAAGGAAATCGCGATTCTATTAGACATGTGATATAGCTTCTCGTAACTCCAAGTTTCATCTTCAAAAACAATAGCTGGTTTAAGCGGATTTTTCTCCGCTTGTTGCATAACGATTTCCGGAACAGTATATTCTGGTAACTGTAAATGATGATCTGTAAATTGTTCCAGCTGCCTTTCTTCTATAGCACTAGTTATTGACAAGTTTGATAAACTTTCTTGGCAGTTGTTCATCATAAAATTTAAAATTGTTTTGTAATGGTCAATCATTCTCGTGATTGTATTTTCTTTGAATAAATCTGTTGAATAGATGAATTTTAGTTGATAAAATTCATCATTTGGCATAACTACTAATTCTAAATCCATCAAAGTAGTATTATCCCCGTTATCCATAATAGAATAGCCTTTAACTTTATCATCTAATCCTTGATTGTCGAAATCATTAAAACTAAAGAGAATATCAAAAAGCGGATTACGGTTTAAGGCTCTATCTACATTTAATTCTTCCAAAATTAATTCATATGGAAAGTGTTGATGCTCGAGAACTTTTTCTATCTCCGAAAACACTTCCTTTAATGTGTCCTTTACATTTTTCCTTGCATCCAGAGAGTAATTTAGTGGCAGCGTGTTAATAAACACCCCATACAAATCACTAAATTCTGCTCTTAATCGATTCGAGAAAGGACTTCCAACAATAACTTCTTTACTATTCGAGTACTTATTTAATAGAATATAAAATCCTGTTAAGAAAAAAGTATAAGGAGTAATCTCTAGTTTACGGCATAATTCACTTACGTCCTCACGTTTATACAAGAAATTATCCTTGATGGAACTTCCTTTATAAGAGCTCTCTTGTGGTCTCTTATAATCATAAGGTAGGTCTAACTTCACAACACCATTTTGGAATTTGCTATTCCAGAAACTTTTAGCATCTTCAAATTTTCCCTCTGTAAGATACTGATTCTCTAATAATGCATAGTGAATATATTCATATTTTTGTTTTTCATAATCTCCACTATAGTAATGTTGATATAAATCTTCTAGAAAGCTAACAATAGATAAGCCATCCATGACAATATGATGAAAATCAAAAATCACGTAATTTACATCTGAATCCTTTAGATGACCTACTCTGATTAAAGGACCTTCTTCAAGATTGAAAGGTTTTATAAATTCTTTGAAAGAACTATTTATGTCCTTTCTTTTCTCTAATATTTGAATTGGCACTGAAACATGTTCAATTACTTTTTGCTGAACACTATGGTTATCTGATTTAAATATTGTTCTAAAAACACTATTGTTATTAGCAATGAAAGATAAAGACTTTTCAAACTTTTCGCGATTGAAGTCCCCTTCAAATTTTATTATAACGGGAAGATTATATGCTAGAGACTCCGGTTCCATAGAGTGTAATAGGTACATTCTTTTTTGACTTGTTGAAGTTTGATACCAAATATTCTCTTGGATCGGTTCGCTTGAGATTACTTCAAGCTCTTTAGACTCTATTTCTTTTGAAATCATTTCAATCGTTTTCAATCTAAAAATATCGCTTAGAAGTAAGGATGAATTCATCTTATCGTTTATTCCTTTTAATAAACTTACCGCTTTTAGACTATGCCCTCCAAGATCAAAGAAAGAATCATCAATACTCATCTCATTTACTAAAAGCTCTTCCTTCCAAATTTCAAGTAACTTTTCCTGAATAGAATTTTCAGGTTTTCTAAGTTGAGTGTTACTCCTACTCTTTTTATTAAGAATACTTTGACTAAAAAATTCGTGTTGTAATCTATTATTTGAATAGATCAGTGGTAAATAATATTTTCGATGTAACAAGCTTTCAAATTTAGGGATGTTTATCTCCCAATCTGATAACCTCAGTAAATCAACATCTTTTTCAAACTCATAACCTAAGTAATCCCAATTGTTATAGAATTTATATTGGCTCGATGATGCGTGTAAACCAATCATTTCTTTACTTACTGTATTTGTTTCGAAATTACCTAAATGAAAGCTCGGACTTATAACATGAATATTTCCAAAGTTATTTCCTTTTACATTTTTCTTTGAAATGATTTCGAAACTATACTTCTTTATTATCAAACTTTTAAAAGCTCCTGTTGCATTACGTTGTTCTTTTCCTCCTAGAGCTAAAAGAAATTGGCTCAATACATTTGGATCAGCGGTTGATAATAAAAGCATTGCTTTTTCCTTACTCACGTTCTGTTGCACAGATCCTACTTCTAAGAATTCAATTAACCCAAAGCCTGGTACAGAATAGAATTGTACTCTTGCATTATCAAACAATATAGCAGGCTCTGGCTTCGTTACTTCTTCGATTTGAGTTAAGTTATTTTCTTTCAATATAGTTGGAATTTCATTTAAATTATTTATTTCAAAACAGATATGGTAAGGACTCTCTCCTCTACTTTCAAGGAAGCTGTTCACTCTACTATCTGGACCAGTTGAACTAATTAATTCGAGTGTTGGTGCACTCTTATGTTCTAAAAGAGCTAATTCTGCTTTTTGTATTGGATCATAAACTTTTTTTATGCATTTATAGCCTATACTTTCAAATTCCATAATTTTAGATTCAATGTTCCATACTGAAATACCGATATGATTATACATAAACTGATTTGTTTTATTTTCATTTTTAACTTCCTCTGGAAAGTCCTGTTCATAAAATACATTTATAAAATTTGATGAAAGGTTTTCTTCAGCATCTAGTAAAAACGAGCCATCTTGTTGTAAATCTGTTAATTGGTTTAAAAAGCTTTGAATTGGTTTATTTTTCTCTGTCGGAATAAATTTCCCAGATACCCTTTTCAATTTAAGTTCTTTTGCCAACTTCTTAAGGCACTCCATTGCTGCAAATTCAACATTTCTACCTAGCGCTCGGCAGCTTAATAAAAATGTATCAATGAACAGTTCATCTTCCTTCACTTCAAAAAATACAACGCCTACAAGACCATAGTCACCAAATTTGTCTCTTAGTTTTATCACTCTTATGTTCTCATGATTTAACTTTAAAATTTCTGCTTCTGATCGCCTCATTGTAGTTAGATTAAATTGGTTTGTTCTATATGTTAACTGAGATACACGAGCTAACTCTTCAGGTTTCATCTTATGGAATGACATTTCTAGGTTAAGCAACTTCAAGAAATCTTCTGTACTTTCTTTACTTTCATAAACTTTTTTCCGCTCTTTTTCTGCTCTGTATAATTCGCTTCTGTTACCCTCGTTACTAACTGACAATTGTATATCAAATGCCCAACTATTTTTGAGTAAAGGTACAATCAAGGAATGCGGTTCAGGCACTTGAATTGTATGAACAGATGGCAGATTATTCATAACTTCAAGACACTCCATATGAGAATCATCTAGAAAAATAAAACTATCGATACCTAAATTCAACTCTTTAGCCATAGATAATAAATTATCTGATTTACGTGACCAATTTATTCTCCAAGCAACAAAATCTTCTTGCTTTAACACCATCTCACGATTTTGTTTAAAAGTATCTAAAACGTCCTTCTCATTATTTTTTGTACATAATACAAGAAGAAAACCTTTATTTTTCAAATCCAATAAGAATTGTTGAAGATGTCGATGAGAATCTTCAATTTTAACTCCAGTCGGGCCATCCTCTCCGCATACACCGTTCCATAGTGTATTATCACAATCTACTGCGATGACTTTAAACTTTTTTTGATAGAATGATACAATTTCACGCGCTAAACACATACCAATGGATGTAAACGCTGTGTCTGTATACGGTATATGGGCAATATCGTCCGTTGTTTCATCAAACATGTCTAAAATTTCGTATTCATTTTCAATTTTAGTTAAATCTAATATTCTTACTGAAGGTAACTCCTTTAGTTGATCACAAATTGTTCCATATATATGATTAATTTCATTTATTAAATCTTCCGATAATTCATAATTAGAAATAGGTAATAACACTACGTTTAGCTTCCCTTTAGGTTTAGCTGACTTAATAGCCTCAATATATTTTTGTCCTAAGGACTTAATGATCTCTAATTGTTCTTTCTCATCATCCAAATCTCGAATCCAGTCCTCAGCTCTTTGACATACAAATGTGACACCATCATTTTGATTCATCGAGCTTTCTGAGTCATATAACTCTTGAAACACTTGATTATATGGTCCAAAAGTAATATTCGGATTCACAGCAAAGTTTTTGCTCCAAAAAGAGATTGAA
The DNA here is from genome assembly GCF_002560575.1 of Bacillus sp. AFS023182. Classification (NCBI taxonomy): domain Bacteria; kingdom Bacillati; phylum Bacillota; class Bacilli; order Caryophanales; family Bacillaceae; genus Bacillus; species Bacillus sp. AFS023182. The sequence continues at coordinate 65,006 of NZ_NTRO01000010.1, forward strand.
TCTGCAACATTATCGAAAGTAAATGAACTTGATATATACACCGGTACTTCAACCATGTTTGCTTTTCTTTTTGAGCTAAGTAGTAAACTGTTTTCTGTTGAAAGTGGCGCAACTCTAGCAAGTGCTACGTCTAATTCAGCCTCTTCTACATTCAAAAAATTATGATACAAATCTACAAATACTTGTAGTGTATGTTCAGAAAATAAAGCCGAATCATATTCCACTAAAAACTTAAACTGTTCCTCTCTAGGAAAAACATCTACTTTTAAATCCAGTTTATTATTACCATGTTCAATACTTAATTCTTCTCCCTGAAATAACTCAGATGACATTTGTGCTGGGGGCACTTCATTATGAAAAATAAACATAGTATCAAATAGTGGATTTCGGTTAAATTCCCCACTCCATTCACTTTGTTCAACAATATGTGAAAACGGTACATTATGATTTTCATAACACATTAATAAATCGTTGGTCGTGTTTATAATTAAATCTTTAAAACTTAATTTCTCATTAAAATCTAGTTTAATTGGTAGATAATTCATAAACAAACCAATCATATTTTCAATTTGATCGTCATCCCTTCCAGAAATAAGGCTTCCAATGAAGAATTTTTCTGAATTAGAAAGACGGTTTATTACAGCTGAGAAAGTTGCGAACAAAATAAAATGGTCTGTTATTGCAGGTAAGTTTAAGAAATTTTTAATTCTGTTCACGGCTTTTTTATCAATGGAAAACTCTAATGTTTTACCAATCGATTGTTTAGTAATAGATCGATTTCGCTCTATAGGTAAATCAAGTTCAAAGTACTCTTTAGAAACATATTCCTTCCAAAATAGTTCCTGATTACGAAATGAACCCTTCTCTAACTCTTGATTAAGCCAATGAGCGTAATCTTTATATTGAACATTCGGAACCTCAATTACTCCTCCGTTATATCTCTCAAATAAGTTTTTAAAGAACGTTACGAGTGACGTTCCATCACAAATAATATGGTGAAAATCAAAGAAAATTGCCTGTCTTTCATTTTCTAGATTTATAAGTGCACATCGAAATAATGGACCTTTTTCCAAGTTAAATGGCTGGATGAGGTTTTTCAACATTTCATTAACTTTAGTTGCTTCACAATTATATTCTTCGATCGTTATTTGAATATTCTCTTTCACCTTTTGTACAAACTCACCATTTTCCTCAGTAAAAATTGTTCTCAAGATTTCATTAGCTTGTACTAACTCATTCACACTTTCTTCCATTTTCACTTTATCTAATTTCTTATACAGAATTTGACTCATTGGCATATTGTATGAAGTATTTTGTTTATCTTTAGATTGCACAACATAAATCTGCTTCTGAATCGGAGTCATACGTACCTCTTTTAGATCATAAGGAATAATTGTGTTATTCTTATTAAAATTATGCACTACATCTGCAGCCTCTAACTTTAATGCTAGTGTTCTAACGCTCGGTGATGTAAATACTTCCGAAATTTTCAATTTAATTCCATACTTAGTGTTGATTTTTGAAATCAAATTAATGCTCTTTAAAGAGTCTCCACCATACTCAAAGAAGTTAGAGTCGATTCCAATAGCATTGTTATTTAAGATATCTTGAAAAATAGTTAATAACTCTTTTTCAAGAATGGTTCCTGGTTTTTCCGAAATTGTTATTGGCTCATTCTCGCGATCTATAGTAGATAATTTTTGATAATCCACTTTCCCATTAACTGTCAATGGCACTTCTTCAATTGCTACAAAAAATTTAGGTACCATAAATGAAGGCAAATAACTCTCTAAATGAAACTTTAAATGCGAAAGATTGTTCTGCGGAAAATCCCCCTTTACATATGCAATAATAAAGTTTTCATCGAATGCATCTTTTTCAACTGTAACAACAGATTCGATTACATCATCATGCCTGTCTAGGACGTTCTTAATTTCTCCTATTTCAACACGATTCCCTCGAATTTTAACTTGCGAATCTTTTCTTCCAATGAAAACTAAGTTGCCATCTGGCAACATAGAAACATGGTCACCAGTCTTAAAATATTTCTCTTTTTTTCCTGTCTCGTCAGTTAAATAGATGAAGCTCTTTTCTGTAAGGTCGACATTATTGTAATAGCCAAAAGTTACTCCTATACCACCAATGTATAACTCACCAATAGATAAAGGGCCTACATCCTCTAATTTGTCATCTAGAACTCTCAATTTATAGTTCCGCCAAGCATGCCCCATTGAAAACTCTCTATCAATTATTGAATTCTTCTCACCCTTATAGGTTGAAGTCGTTGTAGTAATAGAAACCTCTGATGGTCCATACGTATTAATTAATTCTGGACTTTCCCCACTTGTTAATTTGTTCCATAACCCTAAAACTTTTGGTGAGATTCTTTGACCAGACAAAGTAATAATTCGAATACAATTTGGCAAATCTATGTTTTCGCTTGTTAAAAAAATAACCCATTTCTCCCAATAGGCAGCTGGTATTCCAATTACTGATATTTTATGATCCTCAATAAATGAATTGAAATCGACAAATGATTCCATTGCCTCTTCATTTCTAACTATAACCGTACCGCCAATCGTTAAAACTGGCATAATTTCCTCTAGGGTAGCATCAAACCCTAAAGCAGAAAAATGAATGGATGTATCGCTAGAAGTTAAATTAAACTCTTCAACAGTATCATAATTATGATTTAATAAACCTAAATGCGTCCCGTGAATACCTTTTGGAGCCCCTGTTGTACCTGACGTAAAAATAATATAAGCACCCATGTTTTCTTCTAATTGATAGTTTGATACAAGATATTGATTATATTTATAATCCAGGAAATTTACCGTATCTAAGTTTAAAACCTGCTTTTCATCAAATGTATTTAAACAGAGGTTTTCATAACAATCTGAAGTTAAGATTGTCTTCGCGCCACTAATTTCCAACATCATTCTTACACGTTCAATTGGGTACTTTGGATCAATTAATACGAACTTCCCTCTCGCTTTTAATATTCCATATATAGAAGCGATAAAATTCACTCCGCGATCCATGTAAACGGCGCAAACTTCTTCCTTCTGAAACTTCCTCTCTAACAAGAGAGCTGAAATACCACTAGCTTTTTCGTTAAGCTCCTCATAAGTAATCCACTGATTATTATGAACAACAGCTGTAGCTAAAGGTGTTTTTTCTGCTTGCCTCTCAAATAAACGCTGTACAGGAATTAACGGACGCTCACTATGTGGATGAATATGAATTTTATTTACTACTTCTTCAAGCTGTGACGTATTAAAAATCTTTACTTCACCAATAGATGTATCTAAAGATTCCATCATTTCCATCAAAACTTTTTCAAATGTATTAAGAATATAATGAGCACTCTCTTCTTCAAGGAAATCCTGTCTATAATGAAAATCAATATAGTATTCTGTAGATTTCTCTGAAATTGATAATGTAAAATCAACTTGTGATTCTTCTGCTTTATTTTTTAAAGGTGTAATATCAAACTCAAGATTTTTGGTTTTTACTTCTGGAAAATTGTTAAATGAAAACAATCCATTAAACAGTTCATAGTTCCTATCATTAAAAAATGCTTTCCTATTTGCGATGATTTCATTTAATCCTGCATTCTGATGTCTAAAGACTGTTAAACATGTATCTTTTACAGAATGAAGTAAATCCTTAACCTCAATATCTTTGTTTCCTTCTATCACAATAGGGAGTGTATTTGTAAAATATCCTACCTCTCTTTCTAATTCCGGAAATAATCTCCCCGCAGTAGGTGTTCCTACACATATTTTTTCTGAACCCGTAAATTTATGGTACATAATATAAAAAGCAGCTAAGAAATATTGATAAGGCGTAATAGCATGTTCTTTGCAAAAATTATTAATTTTCACATTTGCCTCTGGAGATAACTTCAATGAATTTAACCTTGATTTAAACGATAATGTCCCCGTATTGTGTAATAGACCCGGAAACCTAATTGGATTAATAGGTTCTACCAATTTACTCTCCCAGTATTCCATATCTTTGTTCAGTGCTTCTTTATAACTCCCATTCTGCTTATAAAACAAATAGTCAACAAAATTTCGATTTGGTTTAGCCCCAGTGTTTAAACCGTAATAATATTTCATGATTTCTTCTAAAAAGATATTAATAGACCAACCATCGGAGATAATGTGATGAAAAGATATTCCCATCGTAAAGCCTTTACTACCATCGTTTACTAGAATCACTCTAGCTAAAGGCCCAGCCTCTAAATCAAATGGTTCTTCACATAGATTTTTACAAAGAACTAGACTATTTATATTTGTTGAAGGCTTAATAACACTAAAGGTAACTTTCCCTTCGGTAGAAAGCCTGATTTCTGGATTATCATTATTTTTTACAAAGTTCATTTTAAAAGCTTCAAAGGAAGAAGCTGTAGCACTTACAGCCTCTTCTAATTTTTCAAGATTTATATCCCCAGAAATTTTGAAGAAATCCATTAAATGAAAAACTGTGCTCTGAGGATCATCCTCCCAAAATATCCACATTCTTTTTTGCTCGCTAGACAATGGGATATGCTCAAAATTTGAAGGTCTTTCCGGTAATGAATTTATACTTACACGCTTGTTTCCTCCTTTGAGAGCATTTAAAAGCTTAAGTTTGTTATTTGAAAGGCTACTGTTAGTCATTATTTCGCACCTACCCATTAATTTTCTCTAAGTAAAGTATTGCTTCTTCTTCGGAAAGAGATTCTATAAATGTAATTAAGTCGCTTTCTATTAATCTAGACATTTGTTTTAATCTTCTGTTAACAAATAAGTTTTCTATAGACACTTTCAATCCAAATTGTTCTTCTATTCGACTGACTAATTGAACTGCTTTTAGAGAATTGCCACCTAATTCAAAGAAATCACTATTTAATTTAGGTTTTCTTCCTAATAGTTCTTCCCAAATATCTACTAAAACGAAATCAATTTCATTTAGATCTTCTTCCACTTCCAATTCCAATTCATTTCTTGTTTGTGTGACCAAATTCATTAATTTTTTTTGATCAATTTTTTTATTTGAAGTTAGAGGTATCTCATCAATCATTATTATTTGATTCGGTAACATATATAACGGACAGCTTTTAGCTAATCTTGTTTGGATATTAGATTTAACCATGCTTTCATCTTCGGAGCTGACAACAAAAGCATATATACTTTTGTCATCTTCGCAATCTGCGATACATACGCACCGAGCTACAAACTCTGATTCAGCGATTAAACTCTCTATCTCTCCAAGCTCTACTCTATTTCCCCTAATCTTAACTTGACGATCTGATCTGCCAATATAAATAATTTCATTTTCTTCATTCATCCAGCCCATATCTCCTGTCCTAAAGAGAGGGATACTGTGTGTATCATCAAATGTAAATACTTGATAGTTATCGACTGAATCATAATTTAAATATCCGTCTGTAATGTAATTACTTATAATGCATATTTCACCTATTTCTCCCGAGCTGCATATTCTCATCGACTTATCATTTACAATAATCGGAAGTACTCCTGGAATAGCCTTTCCTAAACCTCTAAAGTTTAGCGTATTATGAGCTAATTCTTTTAGCATTATTCCTTGCGGCGTTTCTGTACATCCGTAAAAACTGAAAATTCTAGTTGTTGAATTATTCTGTTTTATTTTCTCGTACACACTTCTATTTAAACTTTCTCCACCGGTAAAGATAAAATCTAAGTCTCTATAGGTTTGTTTGTCGGAAAAGATTAGTTTGCAATAGCTTGGTGTTGTATGGACAACATTGATTTTCTCTTTCATTAACCACTGAATAATGTTATCTGCATCTAAAAGATTCATTCCATCCGGCACACACAATACTCCACCACTACATAACGGAGTAAACATATCTCTATAAATAGGGTCATGTGAGAGCCCTGATAGCATAGAAAATGAAGTACCTAAACCAAAATCAAATTCCTCTATATACCAATTAACAAAGTGAGTTAACGCTCCATGATTCCCTTGAATTGCTTTAGGATCTCCTGTTGTACCCGAAGTAAAGTTAATATAACAAGCCGTGTCAAAGCAAATTTCATAATCTAAACTTTCTTTGTCTCTGCTGTAGCTATTATTAATAATTTCATCAATATGCTGTATATTAACCTCGCTACTTTCAATTTGATGGTCACAACAATTAATTAAGAGTTTTGGGTTAGCTATACTTATTTTCTTTGTTAATAGTTCTTGTGGATGTTCACTATCCAAGATGATGAAAGGATTCCTAGATTCCATAGCAGCAAGGCAAATAATCGGTAAATATTTATTTCTATTCGAATAAATTGCAACTCTTTCATTCGGTTTCAACTTCATCTTTAAATAGGATGTAATCTTTTCTTTCAAGTCATAGCAATATTGATACGAATAAGATTGTCCATGACTCTTAATAGCAATTTGATTAGGGTATTCACGAGCTACTCTATTAAATTTTTCAAATAGCGGTACTTCAAACTTTTTATCTAGCATATCTGTATAATTTAAAACTTGTTCTTGAGAAGATAGACTTGCATTTAAAGTATTCTCAATATTATTTACTAGCAGATTAAAGTACTGTTGAGATATTAGTTTCGCCCTGTTTTCTGTGAATTTATTTCCATCAAATACCGAAAAGATTGTAAGCTGATTTTTCTTTTCTTGAACATAAAAAGTGACATCGAATTTCGAATCAATTTCAGGCACAAATTCTGACTCCTCAATGGCCAAGTTTCCTTTTGAAAGCACTTCGCTCTTCTTTAAATCTGGGAATGCAAGCATATTAAAGAAAAGGCTGAATAATGGTGATTCCCCAAAAGTTCTATCCGGTAAAATTCTTTCTACTATTTTCTCAAACGGAATCGAGCTATTTTCAATCGCTTCCGTAACACTTTCTTCAACCATGGTTAAAATGGATTGGAACGATACCTCTTCATTTACCGATATTTTTATAGGCAATGTATTTATGAAACATCCAATCATATCCTCAAATTCAGACCGCTCTCTTCCTGCAATAGGAATACCTATGGTTAAATCTTCGTTCTTTGTTAATAAGCGTACCAAATGGAAGAAGTTAGCTAACAAAATATTGAATAAACTAACTCTTTTCTCCTGGGACAATTTATATAAATCCGTCATGATTCTTGGATTTATGTCCTGTTTCAACAAAATAGAAGATGTATTAACTTCTCTGTTATGATCAAAGCTACTCTCTAATAACGTACTCTCAGGATTATCCCCTAATTTTTGCTCCCAATAATCTAGTTGCGGCTGAAATTTCCCACTCTCATACATATCCTTTTGCCATTTCGCGTAGTCATAATACTGTAAACTGCTATTTATCTTATATTCATCTAATGTTAATTTTTGTTCTTTTTCTAGAAGATTACACATCACTTCTTTTATGATTAGGTTAATTGACCACCCATCAGCTATTAAATGACTGAATAAAGCAATGAGTACAAAATCATCTTTCTCTCTTTTAATTAATGTAAATTTCATTAAAGGACCATTTTCCAAATCAAATACATACTTAGTTTTCAAGCTAATTAAATTAGATATCTCTACAGGATCGTTTTGTTCTACGTAATCTAACTCCACATGCATTTCATCTGCTATATGAATTTTCGGGTCTCCATTTTCAAAAGATAGAGTAGTTCGTAAAACATCAAACTTTGAAACCATCGTATTTATTGCATTTTTTAAATCCTCTTTTATTAAATTACCCTTAATATTAAATACACCCGGTATATTAAACATTGTAGTATTTTGATTCACATACTCATAAAACGCCATTCTCTCTTGTGAATATGAAAGAGTCGGGTGATTGTTGTGCTCAAATTTTTGAAGCCCAGGTACACTAACCTGTAATTCTTCGCTTCTATCAATAACCTGAGCTAAATCTTTAAGTATTGGGTTTTCAAATATTTGTCTAAGTGTAATTTTTTTGTTGAATGTATTCTCTAATTTGTTTAACATTTGCACAGCTAAAAGACTATGACCACCTAAGCCAAAAAATTCACTTGTTCTTCCTACATCTCTGCCAACTAATTCTTTCCAAATGCTCGCTAATTTCTCTTCTGTATCACTAAAGTTTTTATCTAGAATCTCCTCTTTTAAAATAGGTTTTGGCAGCAACTTCCTGTCAATTTTCCCATTCTTATTTATTGGAAATTCTTCTACTTCTATCATCACAACCGGAATCATATAAGAAGGTAAATATGAGCTCAGGTATGCTTTAACTTCTTCATTACTTACTAAGTTATTGCACGAGTAATATAAAGCTAGATTCGCTTCTCCCGAATCACCCTCGAAGCCAACTACTAAACAGTTATTTATCTTTTCGTTATTCAATAAAACATTTTCAATCTCATTCAATTCGATCCGATAACCTCTTACTTTCACTTGAAAATCTAAACGACTTAAGAATTCTAAATCGCCATCCTCATTAATCCTTACTAGGTCACCAGTTTTATAAAATCTATTTTTTTCTCCGTTAAAAGGATTATCTAAAAATGCCTTTTTAGTTTCTAGCGGAGCATTAATATACCCTCTACCAACTCCAATTCCAGAGACGTATAATTCACCTGGTACCCCTCTAGGAAGTAATTTCATATTATTGTCTAGTACGTAAAGGTTCATATTCGCAACAGGCTTCCCTACGGGAACATGACTCACAATATCTTCAAATTTCTCTTCTGACCAATAATGTGTCACATCATCTGAGCACTCAGTTGGTCCGTAAGCATTAACAATCGGAATATTCCCAAAATTATGATGCCATCTATTTACAAGGTCAGGCGGTAGTGTTTCTCCAGTTACAACCAACATTCTTAACTGATCACATGTTTTCAAGATAGAGAGAGAATCGAGATCATCTAAAATGAAACGAAGTAAAGTTGGAACAACCTCCAAAATCGTGATATTCTTTTCTAATACTTGTTGTAACAATTCTCTTGAATTCTTGGCAGTATCATCTGATACAATGTGACAGTATCCTCCCACCAAAACGGTAGAGAAAAATTGCCATACTGAAATATCGAAACATTGCGAAGCATTTTCAACAATTCTATCTTGATTACTAATTTTAAAATCGTGTATTTTAGCAAATAAATGATTTAGCATACCTATTTGTTCAATCATTGCCCCTTTAGGCTTACCTGTTGAGCCTGAAGTAAAAATGATATAAGCTAAATCGTTCATTTTTAATTTTCTAACCGGTTCAATGTTAGGAACATGAATCGTCTCATTAATATTAACCATTCTATTAATTTCTTCCATTAACGGTAACGAGCTTAATGATAGATTGTTTACCGCAATGGTATCTGTTTCTGACTGCCTTATAATATCTTTAATTCTTTCAGCTGGATAATTCACCTCAAGTGGAATATAAGATCTTCCAGCTTTCCAAATAGATAGTATTGTTTTTACAAAATCAATACTTCTATCCATATATATTAGTACAGGTGTTGGTGTATCCTCTGGTTGAACAAAAGACCTTGAAAGCAAATCCGTTTCATACTTTAGCTCAGCATAAGTAATCGTTCCATTATCATCAGAAAATGCAACTTTATTTGGTACACGCATTGCCCATTGATCAATGATTTCATTAATAGACTGATTGAAAGGAAATTCAAGTTTATTGTTATTAAAGTCATGTAGTAGAAATTGCTTTTCTTTTTCACTAATAATATCTATATCATCTAGCTTTATATCTTCCATACAAATGATACGTAACATGTTTTGGAAGTTTTCTATAAAACGTTCTATAAAGTTTGCATGGAATAAATCTGTACAATACTCTAAATTAAATTGAAACTCTCCATTTTTCTCTTCTGCAATTAATGAAAGATCGAACTTAGAAGTATAATTTTCAATAAAAATAGGTTCAAGCTCTAACTCTCCCATTCTCATTTCACTTAACGGTGCATTTTGTAACGTAAATAAAGTTTGAAAAAGTGGTGTTCTACTTAGATCTCTACTATCGTTATATTCCTGTAATAATAGTTCCATTGGTACATCTTGATTCTCATAAACGTTCAAGAAATCCCTCTGAATGTTTTCGATTAATTTATGGAACGACATACTTTCATCAAACTGAATAGGTATAGGCAACACATTTACAAAATAGCCAATAAGCTTTTCAAAATAAACATTTTCTCTATTTGCAAATGGAACACCAATAACAAATTCTTCCTGTCTACTATACTTTTGCAGCATTAAACTATATGCTGCAAATAGAATATTAAATTCTGTCGTTTTTAAGTATTGCGCTTTTCTTTTAACAGCTTTACAAATATCCTTTCCAGAAGAAAAAAGAACGTGCTTTCCTTTAAAGGACATTTCTTTTGGTCTCGGAAATGATGTAGGCATTTTTAAAACCGGGAGTTCTTCTGGGAATTTACTCTTCCACCAATCTAACTTGGATTGAATGGAATTTTTCTCAATCCTTTTTCTTTGTAAATTAGAGTATACTTTGTAAGGATACTTTATTTCATCAACCTGTATGCTTGTATTAGAATCTTCTTCATAGAAATGTTTTAGTTCCTCTAATAAGACTCCCATAGACCACCCATCACAAACTGTATGATGAATTGAGAAAGTGAGATAATTCTCTCTTTCGTTTACTTGTAATAACTTCGCCCTTAGCAGCGGCGAATGACTCAGATCAAAAGGAATATTACCAAACTCCCTGGAAACATCCTCTATATATTGATTCACATCACAATCTGGTTGCACGCTTTCCTGGTCAATGTGCAACTCAACTGTATTTTCTTCTATAATAACGTTACCTTCGTCACTTTGCTTAAACGCATAACCAAACACAGTATGTCTATTCACAATGGTATTTAGAGAACTTGTCAGTCTATCTATATTTAATTTCCCGGAAATTTTTATCGTAAAGACAATGTTATAGAATGGATTGTTGGGTTCAAGTTGATCCAATAACCACAAACGCTCTTGTCCCATACTAGGAAGGTTCTCTAACAAACTTTGTTCATCTAAAATACTTTCATCTCTAGTATGGCTTGACTTAACTATATTAGAGAATTGTTCAAAAACGGGTGCTTCAAACAACTCTTTTAATGTCAAACTTACTTTGAATTTTTCATTTATTTTATTAACTAACTGCGCAGCAAGTATTGAATTGCCACCCACTTCAAAAAAATTCATCTTGTGATTGATGTCTGCACGTCCTAAAATATCACTCCATACAGCTGAGATTTCCTTATCTATACCATAAAAAACTTGCATATTACTCGCTGTATTTAGTTCTTTTCTTTTTTGAAGAAAAATTTCTTCTAGCTTTTTCTCTTCAACTTTGCCATTTCGATTAATTGGTATCTCATCTACTCTAATAAAATAAGCTGGAATCATATACGATGGTAATTTATCTGCAAGATGCTGTTTAACAGATTGAACATCAATCTCTACACTATTTTTATAAAACGCACATAGCTCTAATCTATCACTTGTACTTTTAACACCTAAAACTGTAACAAAAGCATGATTAATTAAAGTACCTATATTTTTCTCAATTTCTTCTTTTTGAATACGATAACCCCTGATTTTTATTTGGCTATCCTTTCTTCCCACGTAATATACATTTCCGTTATCATCGTAGAATCCATAATCCCCGGTTTTATATATACGCTTGCCCAGGAAACCTTCTTTTATAAACTTTGAATCTGTTAACTTACTATCATTTAAATATTCTTCTGCAAGGCCTGTACCACTTAATATAATCTCTCCTATTGTATATGGTGGGAGGATCATATTGTATTTGTTTAACACATAAGTAAACATTCCCTTAATGGATTGCCCCATACTCGTCTTATTTGCATAAGAAGAATCTAATGTTAATTCGCAGATATTGCTACCAACAGTGGCTTCAGTTGGCCCATATTCGTTAATCAATTTAGATAAAGGCAACAACCTCTTGAACTTTCGAATGAGATCATCATTAATATTTTCTCCACCCGCAACAACACATATTTTTTTACTTGCTAAAGTTTGAGAATCTATTGATTCAAATAAAATTTCTAAGTGTGCAGGTGTACACTTTAGTAAAAGTGGTTCTTTTACGTTTCGAATATATGAAACGAATCCATCTAAACCTTGCCTTACTTCAATGAATTCTACTCTTCCACCATTTATAAGTTGTGGAAAAACGCTTGTTATTGTTAAATCAAAGGATAATGACGTATGGACTACAGCAAGACGATTATCATTTATACAATAGTTATTTACGCAATGATCTAAATAATTTCCTAACGCATTTTGAGAAATAATGACACCCTTTGGTACTCCTGTAGAACCCGATGTAAACAGAACATAAGCCGGATTTTTTGCAATTTTTCTCTTAACAAGAACGTTATGATCAAATTCACAATTTAAATCTATAATTTTTTCATGCTTTAAATTGAGCGAATCCAATTCTATTTTCTCCGAGTTATAAATTATACAACTACAATTTGCTGCGTTTAAAATTTGTTGCATACGTTCTGATGGCAATGATAAATCAAGAGGGATGTATGTACAATCATTTCTCCAGCAACCTAACACTGAAGAGATAAATGCAGGCTCCCTATCAGTAATAATTGCAATCTTCGAACCTGGAGCGATTCCTTTGCTAATGAGTTCACCTAGTATTAAGTCTGCTTGCTCACTAAGGTCACTATATGTATAATTAACGCCTTTATATTTTGTAAAGACTAATTGACTATGTTTTAATATCGCACCTTCCAACATAGCATGAGCATTAAAAATAGAATCCGTTTCTCTTACTGGATTAATTTTTTCATAATGGCTATCGAAATCACTTAGAGAATAAGGTGAAATGTTTACTATTTCAGCATCTGGCTTTCTCAGATAGCGATTAAGCAAAATAAAAAAGGTAGATAAAAATGTCTCTGCAAATTTCCTATCATATTTTTGTAATGAGTATTCCAATCCAATAGATAATCCATCATTATCTTTATCAACGATAATGGTCATATCTTTCTTTGCCAACGGTCCATATGTTTTATGCAGTTTACAGATCGAGTCATTAAATAAATTTTCTGAAATAGATGTATCTTGAAATAGAAACATGAAGTCAGAAAAAGGTGAGTAATCTTCAATATACTCTGAACTAGCAAAGTGATTGACTATTTCTTCATATGGTAGCGATTGATTTTCATTTAACTTTTGAGATAGTTGATGTACCTCTTGCACTAAATCATTAAAGCTTTTGCTACCAGCCTTAATCTTTAACGGTAATACATTTGCGAAGAACCCCATCATGTTCATCAGATCACTACTAACTCTTCCAGAACCTACTGTTTCTAATACAATTTCATTTTCCCCTGAAAAATATGACAAAGTTCCGATATATGTAGTTAACAATACTGAAAATAAAGAGGCACCATTTTTCTGAATAAAATTATTCATCTGTTCCTTTGTCTTATGGTCCACTTTCAGTTCATGATAACCACCAGAAAAGTTGATAAGTGATTTATCATTTGCAGGATAATCAATATCTGTTTTCTCATATCCATCTGCGAACATACCATCCCAAAACTCTTTAACTCTCTCTCTTTCACCATTATTAAGCCACTCTACTTGCCACTGTGCGAAATCTGCATACTGAACTTCTATTTCATCTGGTTGATAACAGGTTCCTTTTGAATATGCATTATATGCTTGTGACAGCTCCTTTAAAAATAGTTCAAGCGACCAACCATCTACAATAATATGATGGAATACGAATATTACTCTGTGAACATTATTTTTAAAATGGATAACTTTCCACCTAAATAAAGGAGCTGTATGGAAATCAAAAACTGGCAAGAATATTTCATTGTATTCATCAGAATATACTTTTTCCGAAAATTCCAATTGACTAAACTCTCTTGATTCTCCATGTATTTCAATATCTTCGTGGATAAATTGTACTACTTCTCCATTTATCTCTTTTAACGATGTCCTCAATGGCTCATGTCGTTTAACTAGAGTTTTAATTGCTTCTTTAAAAGCATTTTCATGAAACGCTCCGCTCATTTCAAATTCTAAGGGAACATGATATAGTTGCGTCTTAGCGTATTTTTGCTCGAAATACCATAACCTTTGTTGGGCTTTCGAAGCAGACATCTGAAAAATATCATTCAAAATAGATTACCTCACATTTCCTTTAATTTTTGTTCAGAGACTCCTCAAATAGCTACTTTGATAACGTTAATCTTTAAAATAGTTATATTTGTTTCTTTTATATTTTTCTTTATCTTTAGCACCTTTGCTATAATTCAACTTCTCCTTACTTATTCTTCTGCCTTTTACCCATAGAAAATCTTGCTCATACGTTATTTTATGATAGTTATCCAAGCGTTTACGCAAAATGATCCCGTTCTCTACAGCTTGATTAACTGCACATCCTTTTTCGTTTTTATGCTGACAATTGGAGTAGGTGCAATATTTTGCCCACTCCAATATTTCTGGAAATCCTGCTTTACTATCATTTTCTTCAAGTAAAACTCCAAACTCTCTCATTCCAGGTGTATCAAGCAAAATAGTCCCGTTATTAAATAAAATTAATTCTCTACGTGTAGTTGTATGGCGGCCTTTTGAGGTAGCTTCACTAACATGACCAACCTTCATCACTTCAGTTCCAATTAGAGTATTAATAATTGTGCTTTTTCCAACACCACTTGCCCCTACAAATCCTACTGTCTCACCAGGGATTAAATGTGGAATTAACGACTGTATGCCGTTTACGCCTTCAAGGGCAGATACTGTTAAGACCTTACCATCAGGATGAATTCTACGAGTTATTTCTACATAAGAATCAGGATCAGTGACTAGATCCGCTTTAGATAAAACAATAATAAGTTCAATACGACATTTCTGAGCCTGAGTAATGTATCTTTCAAGTCGTCTCGGATTATATTCTTTATTCATTGATGTCACTAAAAATAGCTTATCTAGATTTACGCCGATTACTTGCTCTTCATAAAGGCTTCCTGGCTTCTTACGATAAAAAATAGATTTCCTGTCTAAAATGAATTCTAAAATATATTCATCATTCTTTATGCTTCTAGCCCTTACCCAATCGCCAGGGACCGGTAGACTCGCTGCATTAGATGTTAATAGTTTCTGAGAGGTCCTACATCTCCTCAAACCTGATTGTGTGGCTATTAGTATATCTTTACTAGTAAAACAAGTAACTACTCTTGCGATTTCACATTGTGAACTTGTATGCTTGTTAAACTCGTTTTCCCAGTGAAGATTCAAACCATAACTTTTTAAGATATCCATCAATAACCTCCTACACCTTATTTCTTGCTCTTCTTTTGATTTTCGGCATACTTAACTGTTCATTTTGACCAGAAAGCAATATCTTATCAATATTCTCTGCCATTTTTCTAATAGTAGTTAATGTATAAAATTCTTCCCATGCAACCTTGATAGAAAATCGCTCTTCCATATTCATTTTAATTTTCATAGCGAGCAAAGAATGGCCACCTACTTCAAAAAATTCAGCAATACAACTTACCTTTTTTCGTCCTAAAATATCACACCAAATTTCTGAAATAATTCTTTCTGTTTCAGTAATAGGTGCCTCATACTTTACGTTTTCTTGGTGTATAACAAGCTTAGGAAGATTATTTTTATCTATTTTCCCATTTTTTGTTAGCACGAATTTTTCTACAATCACGAAATACGATGGAATCATATACTCAGGTAATAATCCCTTTAATGTATCCTTAGTAATAGATAGATCAAATCTATTTATTTCAAACGGTTTTATATAAGCCACAATTTGCTTTTGGCCAAATTCATCTTGAACTGTTGTAATATATGAATCCTCTACAGTTATATCTTTATCAATCTTCTTTTTTATATCCGTTAACTCAACTCTAAAACCTCTGATTTTTTCTTGCATATCTTTTCTACCACAATAAACAATTTCACCTTGTGTATTTCGATATGCTAAGTCACCCGAACGATATAACCGAGTTATATCCCCATTTTCTAATTTAATAGAGATAAATTTCCTTTGGGTCTCTTCCTCAAGATTCAGATATTCATTGGCAAGACCTTTACCTCCAATATACATCTCACCTACCACTCCAATAGGAAGATTATGAGTGCCATCCTGACTTCGAATATCAATAACGGTATCAGAAATAGGAATTCCTATAGGTAAATCTTCTTCATATGATTCTACATCGTGAATTTTATGAAAAGTAGCAAACGTAGTTGTTTCACTCGGCCCATATACATGAATAAATTGGCATCCTGGAAGATTCTTAGAGAACTTTTTAACACAATCTAAATTAACTTTTTCACCACCAAAAAGAATCTGTTTTACCCCCTTAAATGGGCTACTTTCTGCAGTAGAATATTGATTAAATAAAGATGTTGTAATAAATAACGTATCAACACCGTTATGGCTAATCTTTTCCTTTAATACATCCGGAGATAACAGATCTTCTTTTTCGATTAAAACGAGTTTAGCTCCATTAAGAAAAGCTCCCCAAATTTCAAACGTTGTAGCATCGAAACCTAAGTTGTTCATTTGAGCAATAACATTTTGGTTTGACAGCTTGCAATAATTAGGGTTTAATACTAACCTCAGAACACCATCATTAGGAATGCTGATCCCTTTTGGGTTTCCACTCGAACCAGAAGTAAAGACACAATATAACTCATCTTGATCATCCGCATAAACACTTTCGAATAACATATCTGTAGAATCTTCAATTCGACTTATATTTAAAGTTAAAATATCTGATGGAATACGTAACTCTTTTAAAACATTTGAACTTCCTTCATCAAATAGGATTACCTCCGGTGAAGTCTGATGGATAATCTCATTCACTCTTGTGAGAGGGGTTCCCTTATCTAATAAAATATAAGAATACCCTGAACGCGTGGCAGCTATTATGCTATAAATAGAATGAATCGCTTTATCACAACAAATAAGTGCACGGCGCCTTGTTTGTTGTGCAGGATGAGATAACAATACCTTTCCGATGGATGCACTTTTATAATTAAGTTCTTTATAAGTCACAGAATGATTTTCTGTTACGATTGCAATTTGATCTGGAACCTTATTGAATTGTTTTTCTAAGTAGTAAGAAACTCCACCTTTATGATACAAATCACCCATTGGATTATCCGCATGTTCGTTTGTTCGATCAATCAGTTCTACATCTTTTGTTAATAATACTTTAAGCTCTGCTATTTGCTTATCTGGCTGTGAGGTAGTAACATCAAGAATATTTTTATAAAAATTCAAAAAACTCTCCATAAACTCTTTCGTCATATGAGAAGCATTATATTGAATAACCCCATGTAATGAAGTATTAACTTTTTCAAATATACACGTTAGATCAGATTGCGCAAATTTCTTTAGAAGAGGGAATGAAGAAAATTTTATTTCTCCCATATCTAATGTAATCCCTTCCACACCTGCAAAAAATAACGAGGCACCTTCAAAATCAGAAGTTCTTGCTTTTTCTAGTACAAACATAGTTTGATATAAAGGCTGGTTAGCGGAATTACCTTGATCATTGTACTTCTCTATCAATTCTTGATAAGATACCCTTTGATTTGAGAATATTTTTCTTACATCACGTTGTACCAAATTGGCATACTCAGCAAAAGATTGCGTGTCATTTACCAAGCAGTTTACAGGTAATGTATTCACATAATAACCAATCTTATCTAGATGTTTTTTTGAATGCCGTCCTAAAAAAGGAACTCCTGTAGCGATATTGTTATTATCAAAATAATAAGATAGCACTATATGGTAATTTGCTAATAAAAAACTAAAAGGAGTAACACCCATCTTAAAGGACTCCGAATAAATTTTTTCAGTTAAATCTTTATCTAACTGCAAAACAATGGATTCAGCTGTTTCACTTTTCAACATATCCCTAGACTTTCCGAATGGCAGCTGAAGTTCCTCTACCCCTTTGTGTAATCTTTCTTTCCAATAATCTAATGACTTCTTATATTTATCTGTTGTTTTATACTCATCTAACATCTCAATATGATCAAAAAAAGAACAGTCATTTGCTACTAGAGAAAAATCTTCGTTATTCCTCATCTGTTTATAAATAGAAGCGATTTCTTTCAATATCACAATAAGTGACCAATAATCGACAACGATGTGGTGTGTAATAAGCAATACATATTTATTATTATCATCAGTAGTAGCAACTATAAATCTAGAAAGTGGTCCATTCTTTAAATCAATCAATTTATTTGCTTCAATATTGAAAAAATCACGTACTTCCTGCTCGTTTATAAAAGTGTAGGTTTCAAAAGATACACGATTATTTTCGTTAACCGTTTGTAGTATTTCACCATTTTTCTCAATAAAACGAGCACATAAAATAGGATGTTTCACAGAAATTAAATCACTAACCTTTTGTAAATCGTATACATCTATATCACTTTCAACCTTTGCAGAAAAGTAAGTATTATATGCCGTTGATTGCGGATTGGCCGTTTGTATTTTCCATAATCCTTTTTGACCCTCTGACAATTTATATTCTTTATTCATTTTTGATCCCACCCTAAGTATCAGTAGTTTAAGTAACAAAGTACTTTTTTATAAAATAGAAATGATGAGCCCCCATCATTTAGAAAACCTAATTACTCCTTAGTGCTATCTGATTGATACAAATGTTTAAAACCCTATATCAAACTGAGTTCTTTTTCAGAATGAGGATTCAATACTTTATGACACCATTCCTCATTGTAAATCGTATCAAAATATCGATCTCCCCTATCTGCAAACAGCGTTACTACATTAGGCTTTTTCACATAGTTTTTATCTTTAAAATAATTTTTCACTGCACCGTATACAGCACCCGAAGAACCTCCAGCAAATATTGCATGTTTACTTAAGAGTTCTTTACACATTTCTATGCTCGTTTTTTCACTGATTATCACAACATCATCAATGATTGAATCTTTTAGAATATCCGGTACAATACTTGAGCCTATCCCAGGGATGGATCTATTTTGAGGTTGCAAACCAAAAATAACAGAACCTTCCATATCTACCGCGATAACTTTTGATTTCGGGAACTTCTCTTTGACACAATTAGAAATGCCAGTAATTGTCCCCCCAGAACTTACACCTAAAAAAATATAATCCACTTCAATTTCGTTACATATTTGCTTCCCTACGGTCTCGTAATATGCATTTGCAACTAATTTATTACCGTATTGATTAATCCAATATGAATTTGCTATTGAATTTCTTAGCTCATTAACCTTCTCTAACCTTGTGATTAAATATCCACCTGAATTATCGGGTTCTGTTACTTTTATTACTGTTGCTCCTAGAGATCTAATGATCATTTCATTCACAGGTAAAATTTTCGGATCAACCACGCAAATAAATTTCAAACCTAGCCTTTTACAATAACTTGCTAAAGCGATACCAAAATTACCAGACGAAGATTCAATAATTGTTGTATCCTTGTCGATATCACCTTTCTGAAGCAAAGTTTCAAGAATGTGTGCAGCTGCTCTATCTTTAACGCTACCAGTAGGGTTGTTTCCCTCTAATTTAACGAATAAATTCACATTACATAAGTCTTTACTTGTTAGTTGTACCATTGGCGTTTTTCCAACAAAATCTAATACACTATTATAAATACTCATAATTTACTCCCACTTGATTCTTGTTATTTTTTTCATAAATTAATGATTTGTTTATAATGTTATTAATATATTCAACGTTATTGTTAATGAAAAAATGGTTACCATTTAATGTATAAACTATCGCTTCACGCTCGCTGTATTTATTCCATTCTAGAGCTTCCTCTAGTTTTACTGTATCTTCAGTTCCTATAAGAATGGAAATATCACATTCGATTTTATGCTGATTAGGATTATATTCGTATTCTCCTAGTATCTTTAAATCATTCCTTATTATCGGTAGAAACAAATCTGTTAATTCTTTACTATCAACCAACTCTTGTGGGATGCCTCCAAGAGCATTCAATTTACTTAGCAATTCCTGATCAGAAAAATGATGTAATTTTTCTTTATCTTTCATCCGATCCGGTGTTTTGCAACCAGAAAAAAATATATGTTCTGGTAATCTTTTGCCCTCAGAACGGATCTTATAATATAGCTCGTAAGCTAATATACTTCCCATGCTATGTCCATATAATGCATACTGATTTTGGTCGATCTTATCCTGAATCATATTATAAATATCATCCGTTACTTCTTTCATACTCATATAGAAGCCCTCATTAAATCTTTGTCCCCTTCCTTTCAACGGAACAGGATGTAAATAAATAGATTTATCTAAATGATTCCTCCATTTGTAATACCCTACCTCCGAACCACCAGCGTAAGGTAGACAAAATAATAGCATGCATTTCCCCCCTTTAAATAGAAACTTTCTAATTATAACTATTAAGATGAATATTTAAAAATGCAGATTAAAAAGACTATTACACTTTATTGAGTTCATGATTACTTGCCATTTTTTGAAGCTGGGATTGATACTTCTTTTCTTTTAATTTATCCCTTTTATCCCTATTATTCTTCAATGAAATATGACCAGGATTTTCTTCATACCCTTTTCTTCTACTATACCTCGACAAACCTTCTGGAATTAAGCTAGACTGTTTATCTTGGAGTATCCCTGCAACCCCTATAGTTGAAGATTCATTTATATATTGTGGATAGATTTTCTTGAAATAGTCTAATGCCCTATTAGCCTTATAGTCTTGCGGCTCAGGATACGATGTAATGACACCTTCAAAATTACGTAAAACCACTTTATCAGGACTTTGTGAAATGATATAGTTTGGCTGAATAGCAATTTTACCTCCTCCGCCCGGCGCATCTACCACAAATGTAGGTACTGCATAACCCGACGTATGCCCCCTGAGTCCTTCAATAATTTCAAGACCTTTCGATATAGGGGCTCTAAAATGACTAATGCCTTCTGATAAATCACACTGATATATGTAATAAGGGCGAACACGAATCTTTACTAGATCATGCATTAGCTTTTTCATTATTGTTACACTATCATTGATACCCGCTAATATCACTGACTGATTTCCTAATGGCACACCTGCATCAGCAAGCATTTCACACGCCTTTTTTGCTTCCTCTGTAATTTCAATTGATGTATTAAAGTGAGTATTCAGCCATATAGGATGATATTTCTTTAAGATATTACAAAGATTCTCTGTAATTCTTTGTGGAAAAACGACTGGAGCACGTGTCCCTATTCGAATAATCTCAACATGAGGGATCTCTCTTAAACTTTTCAGTATGTACTCCAATATAGTGTCATTAATTAACAAACCATCTCCGCCGGAAATTAATACATCTCTAACCTCAGGCGTTTCTCTTATATACTCAATAGCTCTGTCTAACTGCTTTTTCGGAACCGCCATACCCACTTGGCCAGAGAAACGTCGACGTGTGCAGTATCGGCAATACATTGAACACTGATTGGTAACTAAAAATAACACTCTATCTGGATATCGATGAGTTAAACCAGGAACTGGAGAATCTTCATCTTCCTCTAATGGATCCTCAAGATCGTACTTTGTTTTATATACTTCATTCGAAATCGGTACAGATTGCATCCGAATTGGACAATGCGGATCGTCCGGATTCATCAGTGAAGCATAGTACGGAGTAATATTAAGCGGGATTGTTTTTGTAGATATTCTTATTCCCTCTTCTTCATCTGGTGTTAAATGAATTACTTTTTTTAAATCTTCTAAGGTACGGATTGTATTCGTAAGTTGCCAAACCCAATCATTCCATTGGTCTTCAGTAACATGTTTCCACATTTCTATATCTCTCCAATGACGGGTTGGTTTGTATAATTGATCCACTTTTGAACAACTCCCTGAATTATTAGATGAATAGGTTATGATAGTAACTTTAATGCTTTTTAATCTAAAGTATTGTGCTTGTAAATATGATATAGCGATACTTCATATTCATTTAAAAAGGACGGTACATATTGATGATTCCCCACCATTATCCAATTGATAATTTATGGCATTTTTTGTATTTAGCATCAGATTCACTACCTTCTTGCTGTTTAACTTTCTGTATCTAAAATATACGTGTCAATTTATGTTAATAACAATCAGTAAAATTTCACAAAAAATCTGGCAATTCATTTCTTGTTTTCACTGCTTTATTTTACATATTTGCGATGAAGAGAAATCATGACAGTACTTCAGTTTATATTTAGGAATAATAGGAATGGCAAACTCCTACATAGTAAAAATTCTGTCATTGCTCATTTTATATATAAGAAAGACCTTTACATGTCTATGATCCTATAAACTTAATATGCTGGGTGGCTACCAATTCTATTTCAAGTAAAATTTGTATAATAAAAAAACAGGTAGAATCTACTTTCTACCTGTCAGACTGTCGACAAACCCCATTCAAATTAATAAAAAAATGTAAGTATCGCTTACATGAACAAATTTTTCAATCGCCGAAGGATTGTCCAACGCATACCATTTTTTATTCTCTTCCGTATGCCGAAGATGGCCCACTTCTTCAAGATAGCCTCCCCATAGATAGCGGTGAACCATCTTCGTTTAATTTTCCTAAAGCAGCTCTATCATTAGATTAAAATACAGCTAATCATTTTTAGAATATTTTTTTATATGCAAATATGATACAATAATTTACATAATTGTCAATCAACTCAGAAAACTACAACTTTATATCTAAATACTACTTCTATAAACTTTCATTTGCATTCTTAATTATTGTTATTTTAAACAAATGGTTATTCTACTTTAAAATATCAATCTCAAAAACAATAGCAATAAGTGTTTATAGATTAGGGATTTTTGAAAGGATGTGTTCTACTCTTTATATTCATTCTACTTTTTAAAACAAACGTTTTATTTTAAGCCTGAAAGTTTTAGACTAATACATTTTAACTAGGGGTGTAGAAAATTGCTTTACTTAAATTCTAAAGATATTACTGATATTGGAATCAACTGGATAAAAACAGTTGAAATAATTAAAAAAGCTGTCAACGTTATGAATCATTCTGATTTCTCACAACCAATAAAGCCTTATCTACAATTTAATGATCCAGACAATCGGATTATAGCAATGCCAGCGTTTGCTGGGGGAGAGTTTTCAGTAGCAGGTATTAAGTGGATCGCTAGCTTTCCTAAAAATCTTGAAGTTAGTATACCTAGAGCAAATTCAATCACAATATTAAATGATGCGACTACTGGTGTACCATTCGCAACAATTAATACACCAATTGTGAGTGGTATACGAACTGCTTCTGTATCAGGTCTTATGATTCAAGAGTTTGATAAAGTACATAATCTAAATGATGTAACACTCGGAATAATCGGGTTGGGCCCAATAGGTCAATTACATTTACAAATGGCAACAACCCTTTTAGGAGATAAAATTAAAAATATACGTCTTTTTGATATATCGGAAATCGATAAAAATAAAATCCCAGTAGAACTTAGAGAAAAAGTCACAATATGCTCGTCATGGGAAGATGTGTACCGTGATGCAGATATATTTATTACGTGTACTGTATCAAGTAAAGGATATATTGATGGTCCTCCAAAACCAAATGCACTGCTACTAAACGTATCACTACGTGATTTTAAAACTGATATACTAGACTATTCACCAGTAATTGTAGTTGACAATTGGGAAGAGGTATGTCGTGCAAATACAGATATAGAAGTCATGCATAATGAAAGAAATTTACAAAAATCAGACACTCTTGATATTAAAGATATTGTTTGTAGTAATGCATTTAAAGAGATTACAGAAGATAAAGTTGTCATGTTCCATCCAATGGGAATGGCTACTTTTGATATCGTAATTGCTCAATATTACTATGATCAAGCCATTGCTTTAGGCTATGGTCAACCGCTAGAAGCATAGGCTATTAGCAACTCAAATTAAGATTTAACTGTTCAGTTAACCTAATCAACCAATTGAAGAAAAATACAAAAAAGTGTTCTGGATTTTCGATCTTCAGAACACTTTTTTCATTTTATCAAACACCGCTTTCGCAGCGCTTATTTAAAAATGCATAACTACTATGTGAATCATGGTTGAATCTTTGATTCTCTTCTAAATCATACTTTTTTATCCCGATTGGTGAGGGCTAATAATCAGTGGGAGATGAAGAAAATCCCCACTGATTAAAGTTTCACTTTATGAATTCTCCATTTTTTTTAATTATCAATTCAAAAAACAAGAAATTTTTTACAATTAATAGTAATATAGAACATATACATATTTATTAAAAATGGTGGGGGCTATTTCAATCATGATGCGTGCACTTAACTTACATATAAAACAAGCCTTTTTAAATAAGATTTCTCTCACTCTCTTATTGAGTTGGTTAATTCTTGTCTCAATTTATCATTATTACTATGTTTTACGATATTTAGGAGGACTACCTGACGGGCTTTTAATAACTGCTTATAAATGGATTGGCTTTCGTGATAATGGGATGGATGTGTATTTACTATTAATGCCTGTACTAGCAGCACTCCCTTTTAGCACGAGCTATAACTCTGATAAAGTTGATAAATTCAAATCATTTGTAAGTAAAGAAATTCCCTTTTTCCCTTATGTATTTACGAAATATATCGTGACCTTCCTAATTGGGGGGCTTCTTTATATTCTCCCATTCGTATTTTCATTGCTGTTTTGTAAACTGACAATTCCAGATGGTATTCCGACAACCGACTTAGGTATTATTAAGGACAACAGCATGTTTTCATCTTTATATTTCTCTTCTCCAATTTCTTATATTTCCCTATATATCGGGATTAATTTTTTATTTGCTGGTCTTATGGCGGTATTGGGTCTTTCTGCATCCATATGGTCTAGAAAAGATTACATGGCAATTCTATTCCCTTTTGCTATCACCTCTCTACCATATATTATTTTAAATATCGTATTCCCTACAATTGGCGGAGCGCCTATTCATTTATACGATCCAAAACAACCGCTCCAAGGAATGTCGCCTTACATTGGAATCGTGCAATGCACCTTGTTTTTAGGAATTAGTTTATTTATGTATATGAAAGGTATACAGAAAGATCGAAAGCAATATATGCGGAGACTTCAAAAAAGAATGCGATGTAAAAAATCGATTCAAAAATCAGTTAGTATGTAATACAAAATACCCCTCAGCTATTATGCTGAGGGGTACTTTTACTTAGGATGCTTTTTTCAAATCAATTTGTGCAAGCACTGGGTCATGGTCACTCATACGGCCATGTTCCTTCATAATGTTGGAATTTAAATGTACCGGATCCACAACTGTATGTGGTGCCATATTATTTGTTACTAAAACATGATCTAATACTTGTGCATTGCCGTCATGAATATATGTGTAACGATTTTCTTTCGAAACCGTTTCTAACATATCTTGCATGATATCGCCTTTTAATGCTTGCAGTGGTTTCGAGAATTCAAAGTCATTCATATCACCAACTACAACCACTGGTGCATTCACATCTCGTTTTTGAATATCTTTTACAAAGCTGTTCACTTCCTGCGCCAGTTGAACGCGTTTCTCTTCACTCTTTAATACAAGAGGTTGAATTTTTCCAAACGGCGTCGCATCACCAAGTTTTGAATTTAAATGACTTGAAATAACAACAATATTTTGCCCTTGGAATTTAAACTCCGCAGCTAGCGGTTTACGAGTATTATCAAATACCGGATTATCTTGTCCAATGCGCGTCGGGTTTGTTGCTAACAGCTTTGGATTCTTTTCTAATTTCACACGTGATGGATTATAGAAGAAACCAACGCGAATGTTCGCTCCCGGTGCCCCGCCATCTTGGTTGTTTTGCGGAGCAACTTCTACATATTCATACTTAGGTCCATGAATTTCTTGCACAGCATCAATAATACGCTTTGCACTTAATGAAGCATCTGTTGTTCCGTCATTCGTTGATCCATTATTATCTTGCATTTCTTGTACACCAATAATGTCTGGCATCTTTAAATTATATTTAATAGCATATGCCATTGCTTTTACCTTTTCATCAGATGTTTCTTTTGCATTCGCTGAAAAGTTTTCAATGTTATATGTTGCCACTGTTAATTTTCCAAGACGAGGCTGAATATTAGCGCCTGCTTGTTTAAACCCGCCATCCGTTACAGATGGTAATTCTGTTACCGGCGAAATACGATACGCACCATAGTCATAGCCGACTACACCTGTGATATCTCCATTAAATGTATCTCCTGATTTTGCTACATAATCACGAGGTACTTTTAAAGAAAGACGTTCTGGATTGAATTGATTCTCGCCTAACAATGGTGTTCCATATTTTGTAGTGACCTTATCTCCACCATTTGCAACTGTTACATATAAATTTCCATTTTTCTGCGGTCCAACAATTTGAGGAGTTGGCATTGTCACGCGCATACCCTCTATACTTTCATAGAAATCAATTGCATCTTCCTCTGGATCAAATACACCAAATGCATCATTATCAATAATTTGATCTGGAATCTTTACACCCTTTTCACCTAATACAGTTGCTTCTGGCAACTGTTGATGATTTGCTTTCACTGAGGCATTGCTCGCTTTAATTTCTGTGATGGCTAAATCTGTATCAAATCTGTCAGCGTATCCAGCTCCAATAAATTCTTCTACCTCACCATCAACGTGCACAAGATCTCCTACTGCTACATTCGCTTCTTTCTTATAGACATAAATTCCTTCTGAAGTTGCCGTGTCTTCGTCAGGCTGCGAGTCTTGCATATAAAAACCATTCTTATCTAACGCTGTTACGACACCTTCTACATTTCGTACTTTCTTCCCATTATAAGGAGAAACATGTGATTTCCCTTGAATATCATGAATACGAACTTGCTCACCTTTTATAATTGTAAAAGAAAATGTCGAAACTTCTGAAGGTGCAAGTCCTTCTTTCACTGCAATTGCTTTTATCACACTGTTCTCATTTATAACAATCGATTCATTATAACGAATACTTTTATCTGTTGGAACAGAGCCATCTAATGTATAGTAGATTGTTGCTCCTTCTGTACTTGTGGTTAATGTTACTGCTGTTCCTTTTTCAATTTCCCCACCATTTGGTGATGCAGTCACATCACTTACACGGTTTTCCGTTTGTCCTTGAAACTTATATGCTGTTACGGACTTTAAACCAGGGCTACCAAAATAAAGCTCAAGCGTCCCTGTTAATTGAACTTTCTTCCCAACATTTTCAGGATGATCTTTTACATTCACTGCTGCTCTCACGTCACCTTTTGGCAACTGAACAGGCATGATTTTCGCAGGATCTGTCTCATTTGGAGAATCTGCAATTGCAACATTCGTATCTCCAAATTTCGCAGGATCTTTCGTGTACTTAGAAGGCCCTTCTGTATATCCAACAATATACCCTTCCACTATCCCTTTACTGCTTCCTTGCTGCTTAAACAGTTGAATTGCATCCTGCACAGATAATACAGAATGTTCTTCTGCTTTTACTAAAGTTCCAGTAAATGAAATCAGTAGTATAAATGATAGCAAGATACTTACTAGTTTCTTCAAATTCATCGTCCTCCCCTAATTTTAATATTCTCTTAGCATGTATTATCATAACAAAAAATTCTTTATAAAGAACTTAAAATTCGACAAATTTTACAAAAAATTAATCTCATACTTCCGTATGAGTCTGATATTACAATTTCCACATCATTCTTTTAATATAAGTAGAACTCATACAGAAAGAAGTGAAATGTTAATCTTGTATCTTGCAGACAGGTATTTTACTTTTGAAGGGGAATTATTATAATAAAATATTAAGATAAGGGTGAAAACATGAAAAGAGTATTAATAAACAAAGCTTCCTATTTAGATAAATCCGAATTAGAGCGTTTGAATACTGCTATATACTTTGCCGAGAAAGCTCACGAAGGGCAATTTCGAATTTCAGGTGAACCCTATATTACTCACCCAATTGCAGTTACAGAAATCTTACTAGACTGTAAAGCCGATATCATAACTTTAGTGGCAGCATTACTACACGATGTGGTAGAAGATACAAATTACACAATTGAGGAAATACGTGATACGTTTGGTGAAAAAAAGTGGAGAAATTTTGTAAACAAATGCCTTCTTTCACTTTATCTTTAGGAAAACCACAATTCTTTGGAAAACAAGTTTTATTCTTAAGTGTAGAAGACTCAAAAGTTTATAAACTACATCGTCTTTTAGTACAAGCAGTCCCTCCATCAGATGATTTGATTAAAAGGTATATGGAAATGGAACAGTATCATCTCCATTTAACGCTTGGACAAACCCATTGGGGTTTAACTTCGGATGAATTGGTACAAATGGAACAAGTGGCTAGAGATGAATTTACACCATATCCTGAGTGGACCGTTAATTTCATAAGAATTTATCAAGAAATAGAAGAGAATAAATATCAACCATACAAAGACATTCCGTTTTTAAATTTGTAAACTTAAAGATACATTGACTTCTGATAACGATAATTATGTAAATGAGCTATCCAAATGGATGGCTTATTTTATTTTTTTGCTTAGCGTGATTTTTTTCCGAAATGCTGGCGATACCCCATTAATTAGATATAGTATGTGAAATTTTAAAAGAAGACACTCAATTCGAGTGTCTTTTCTTTTTGTAGATAATATTATTGAAGATTTACTCGAACTTCTTCTTCTGATAAGGAAATTGGTTTGAAGATTAATTGAAGCTTAGGATCTCCTTGTTTTGATTCGAAAGCAATAGTTCCAGTTATTTTCCCATTTTGTGCAAGTTTTCCAAAATTTAATTGAGTATCTTGGTTAATCATAGTTAACGTTGGATCTACAATATTTCCTTCACTGTTTTGTAAACTGAAATCGTGAGCATTATAATGTATTTCTTCTTTTCCGCCGTTTTCTATAGTTACATTAGCGATTAAAAATTCATGACCCTCTTTAGGTTTATCGAATTCTCCACCTGGAGACTTTTCAACATTTGTAACAGTTAATTTGTGATTTCCAAGATTAATTGTTTCGCCAACTTTAAATTTTTTTTTCTCTTCTTTCTTTTCAGTTGTTTGTTCTGTTTTTGTATCATTTGATACTTTCTTGGCAGTTTCTTCTGTATCACTACATCCCGCTAGACTGATAGCAAGCGCTCCAGTTATAACGAGTGTACCCATCTTCTTATACATTTCGTTTCCTCCAATTATATAAAATATATGATTCCTGAACTATCATAACAAATATGGTTACAACTTTTTTGTCAGATTATGTCGAACATAAAAAAAAGAGAGCATAAGCTCTCAGATGGAAAATGTTTCTTCTACAAGGGGTTACCATACATGCCCATCAACTTAAGAATTCAGAACTATCCCAAAACGAAAAAATGAGCTTTTTTATTACAAGTTAGGACAAAATCTCGTTCTGGGGGTAGTTGTATTTTCTTAGCTTGATAGCGATGTGGTGGTATCCCATAACCGAATCTATATTAACAAAAGGTGTTTTCACGTATAGAAAGCATCTTTTCAATCAACAACAAAGGGATCTTTAATGAACCAGAATGCCTTCGCTGTTATAAAGTGAAGCTTTAATCAGTGGGGGTTTTCTCCCTCCCCACTGATTATTAGTTAAACCAATCGAGCTTTTACGGACAGTGCATCTCCCACCTAACTTCTTTGCTTTCGCTGAATTTTGAAGTGGGAGTGTTACTGTCCGTTAATGCGGGATAAATCCAACTTTCTAGTAAGTCGATAATCTTACTCCATAATGCTCCGCAAGATTAAAGCGTCTGTCCATTATCAATTGTAAATATTTGTCCCGTAATAGATTCCTGGATTAATTGAAAAAGAATCGCTTCGGCAATATCATCTGGTGTTGAAATTCTTTGAAGTGGTAGATTCCCCGCCAGTTGGTACATTTTCTCTTCATTACCTGCCCACCACCTTGTATCGACTGCACCAGGAGAAATACTATTTACTCTAATGTCAGGTGCTAATGCAATTGCGAGCGATTTTGTCATCGTATGAATGGCTGATTTTGTTGCGGCATACGGTACGGATGATCCTAATCCCGTTATCCCTGCAACGCTTCCCATATTCACAATCGCACCTGATTTTTTCTCCTTCATATAAGGAACAACAGCTTGTATACAATGAAACATCCCTTTCACGTTCACACTAAAAAGGTCATCCCACACTTGATCCGTTACAGACTCTAAATCATCCATAGGTATTTGAGCTGTTATACTCGCATTATTCACTAAACAATCGACTGTTCCAAAAAAATGAACAGTTTGAGATACCATATCCTCTACTTCTTCTTTTTTGGCTACATCTGCTTTCAAAGCCACCGCGGTACCTCCTCGCTGCTTTATTTCATTCACAGTTTCTAACGCTTCTTTTTCGGAACGGCTATAATTCACCACAACTTTCGCTCCTAAACTCGCTAATCTCAACGCAACAGCCTTTCCAATACCTGTGCCACCGCCTGTTATAATGGCTACTTTATCTTTTATATTCATTTTAAAATCTCCTCACTGTATCTGATTTGATTTCATTTTATCTTCGTTCGTTTGAGGAGTATAATACTGAATAATGACTATGGTATCATTTTAAATAATACCTAGGTGGAGGGATCTATTCTTGGAAAGCCATGACTTATGGATTTTTAAGCATGTTGCAGAACTACAATCAATCTCTAGAGCTGCTGAAAAGTTGGGATATGTACAACCAAATATAAGTCAGCGAATTAAAAACTTAGAAGCTGAACTCGGCGTTAAAATATTAAAGCGCAATAACAGAGGAGTAACATTAACGGAAGAAGGAAAAGTATTATTAGATTACACAAATGAAATTATGTCTTTAATGAATGAAGCGAAATCAAAAATAAACCCTGAGAAATGGAGAGATTCTTTAACACTTGGGGCATCTCAAACTATTTCTGCGGTGAAAGTACCTCAACTATTTTCTTCTTTTTTTGAGTCACATACAAATATTGATATGAAGCTAAGAACGAATGATAACGCAAAGTTACAAGAAATGCTTTTGTATGGAGAACTTGATGGGATTTTTTTAAGCGGTGCATATAATGATTCACAATTCGAAAGTGTGTACAGTTATTTTGAAAATATGATACTCATTTTACCAAAAGATACTCTGCCCGAAAATCAAACTTTACTTGTAAACAGTGATCCAAATTGTATATATAGAAAGAAACTATTAGATTATCGTCATATGAATAACTTTGACCAAAGGACGATACTGGAATTTGATTCGCTTGAATCGATTATGCAAGCTGCTCACGATGGGCTTGGTATTACGATCGTACCTACTAATGTTGTATATAGCCGAAATAAGCCAAAAACAATTCATTATGAAGAACTGCCCGAAACAGTCGAAATTGATTTTGTGATTAAACGTAGAAAACAGCAATCGCAAGGCTTAAAGAAATTCATTCGTTTTTTGCGAGAGTTATAAGTGTAAAGCAAAAGCCCCTTCAGGTTTCTAGATATATTGATGACTGATGAGTGAGGTAATATATAGTAAATGAAAGTTTATCGGTGCAAACTCGAATATATCGTCACTTTAGCAAACAACGACAAAAAAAGGAGCCTACTGGCTCCTTTTTTTTATTGCGCAATTAATTCCGCTTCATTTATTTTTTCCAAATAAGACAACACATGCTTTACTGCTGCCTCACCTTGATCGATACAATCTGGAAGACCTGATCCGCCGTAAGAGCTACCAGCTAAATAAACGCCTGGTAATTCTTTATCCATAAATGTTTTTAACTTTGTCATACGTTCTTTATGCCCCACAGTATATTGCGGCATGGCATCTTTCCAGCGGCTGACAACCGTAAAGTCCGGCTCTGCTGTAATATCCATTGTTTTTTGTAAATCTTCTAATATAAAACGAACCATTTCTTCATCTGTTTGTTCGACAATTGCTTCATCACCAGGACGCCCCATATAGCAGCGAAGAAGCACTTGACCTTCCGGTGTTGTATGCGGCCATTTCTTATGTGTCCACGTACATGCTGTAATGGAAAAATCGCTATTTCGGGATACAACGAAGCCTGTACCATCAATATCACGCTTAATAGCTTCTTTTGGAAAGGCTAATGCAACATTAGCAACCGACGTCGATGGAACATTGCGGAAGAAACGAAACTCCTTATACTGTGCAAACATAGACGGCAATACTTTGTGAGATGCAGCAACCACAATAGAGTCCGCCTCAATTTCTTTTCCATTGCTCAGCGTAATCGTATAACCATCGCCCATTTTTGCGACTTTTTCAATCCGAGTCCCCTTCACAATAGTCCCATCTTCTAGCTGCTCTTCTATTCTTTCTACAATAGATTGCAGCCCTGTTTTCAATGTTAAAAAGATCCCTTGCGGCGCTGCATCCCTTTCTTTCTTCGGGGCCAAATTACGCATACCGAGTGAAATACTCCGATATTTCTGCTCTACTTGATAAAACTGCGGGAATGTCGCCATTAAGCTCATTTGATCAATATCTCCCGCATAAATCCCAGATAACAATGGTTCGATTAAATTTTCAACCACTTCATTTCCTAAACGACGACGGAAAAATTGACCAAGTGATTGATCAGAAACAGGCTTTGAACGAGGTAATACAAAATCAAAACCTGCTCTTACTTTACCAATCGGAGAGAACAATTCTGAAAATAGAAAGGGCGTAATTTGCGTTGGAATTCCCATCATGGATCCACTCGGCATCTTATGTAATCGGTTGTTCACAAGAACAAATGACTGACCAGTTGCGTTGTTTACAAGCGCATCTCCAAGGCCTAATTCTCTGGCTAACCTGGCTGCACTTTCTTTTCTTTCTAAGAAAGAATCTGGACCGCGCTCAATTGTAAATCCATCTTTTCGAACGGTTTGAATTTTGCCGCCAAGCCTACCCGACGCTTCTATTAGCAATGTATCAATCGGCAATCCTTTTTCGCGAACTTCTTTTTGTAAGTAATACGCTGTTGTTAAACCTGTAATTCCACCACCGATGATAACAACTTTCTTTTTCAAAATGGCTCCTCCTTTCCCATTGTCTCACGAAACTTCTGCTTGTTTCTTTAACACGACATCTGCTAAGCAAGAAATAAATGCATCTGATGCATTTGGCATTTCCGGACGATAATACTTCGCTCCAATTTCTTCTGTAACAATTTTACATTCAATATCATTGTCATACAACACTTCTAAATGTTCAGCTACAAATCCAACCGGTGCATATACAAATGAAGTGTAGCCGTATTTTTCATGTAGTTCCCTCGTTAAATCTTGTACATCTGGCCCGATCCATGGGTCCGGTGTATTGCCCGCACTTTGCCAACCGACCGCATAATTAGGAACTTCTGCACCACGTGCAATATAATCAGCTGTTTCATTTAACTGTTCTGGATAAGGATCACCTAAAGCGATGATTTTCTCTGGTAAACTATGCGCAGATACAATTAACACTGCTTTTTCAAGTTCTTCTTCTGTCATACTGCTATATACTTTTTTCACTTCATCTACCCAATACTGAATAAATTTCGGTTCTTTATACCAGCTATCGATACCGTGAATTGTTAGATTTCCGAGTTTCTCTGCTTCTTCTTGTGCTCTGCCGACATATGATTTTACGCTGAACGTAGAATAATGTGGAGCAAGAACAAGGGCAATTGCTTCTTCAATCCCATCGTTATGCATAGCTTCTACAGCATCCTCAATGAAAGGTTCAATATGCTTTAATCCAAGATACATATGGAACTCTACGTTATCCTGCATCCCGTTTAAATGTTTTTCTAACTTTTTCGCTTGTTCTAATGTAATAGTAGCTAAAGGAGAAATACCACCAATTGCGCGGTAACGTTCTGTCAGGTCCTCTAACATTTCTGGACTTGGCTTTCGTCCTCTGCGAATATGTGTATAGTAACGTTCAATATCTTCTTCTTTATATGGTGTTCCGTATGCCATTACAAGCAAACCAATTTTCTTTTTCATACACCTATTCTCCTTTACTTCGCTAACTGTCCTTTAGAATACTCATGAATAAATGACGTCAAACGCTTTAATGTATCTGGATTTACTTCCGGGAATACACCGTGACCTAAGTTAAATACATAACCAGGTTGTTTCATCCCTTGATCTAAAATTGTTTTTACATGTTCTCTGATAACGTCCCATGGTGCAAGTAAGAATGAAGGATCCATATTACCTTGTACCGCTTTATGAATACCGCGCCCGCGCGCTTCTTCAATTGACAAGCGCCAATCAAGCCCAACTACATCAAGAGGTAAGTCATTCCATTCATTTGCTAAATGCCCTGCTCCAACGCCGTGCATGATCATCGGAACGTCCATTGTGCGAACTTCCGTGAAAATACGCTCCATCGCAGGTTTAATAAATGTGCGGTAATCTGCTACATTCACCGTTCCAACCCAAGAATCAAAGACTTGTACTGCTTTTGCTCCTGCTTTAATCTGTGCTTTCAAATATGTGATTACCATATCAGCAAGCTTATCCATTAAGGCAAACCAAGCTTTCGGCTCTGCATACATAAACGCCTTTGTTTTATGATAGTTACGAGAAGGTCCTCCTTCAATCATGTAACTCGCTAATGTAAATGGCGCCCCTGAAAAACCAATTAATGGAACATCTAACATCTCATTTGTTAATAAACGAATTGTATCTAATATGTATGGAACATCATCTTCTGGATGAATTTCACCAAGCTTCTCTACGTCTTGTAAAGAACGGATTGGATTATCAATAACCGGTCCAATTCCAGATTTAATTTCAACATCGACACCGATTGCTGGAAGTGGTGACATAATATCTTTATACAAAATCGCTGCGTCAACATTATATTGATCAACTGGAAGCTTTGTAACATATGCACATAGCTCTGGATTGTGTGTAATTTCAAATAAAGAATACTTCTCTTTTATTTTTCTATATTCAGGTTGTGAACGACCTGCTTGTCTCATATACCATGCTGGTACATATTCTGTTTGTTCCCCCATGCATGCTTTTAAAAATGTCTCATTTATAGTTCTTACCAAGACCCTTGCTCCCTTCCTTACCAATGCTTCTAGCGAATCCTATCCTACTTATTTATCTTTTTTTACTATACAGCTTGTAAAACAAAATGCATAACATTATATACGTTGTTCATGAAATTGACACAAACGTTCGTAAAACCGCTTACTATTTTCACAACATTCTTATTATATCACAAGCAAAAACTACGGTTTAGCTACTTTTGTCTTTTCACCTTCTCGATTTGTTTGTGAGTTATACGGAACAACATAAAAACTTGGTTTAGAGAATATGTTAATAAACTTTTCTTCGTACTCACCAATTCCCTTTACTGTTCCAACATGGGTATGGATTCCGTTCTCAACCTTATAGATTCGATAGATAACTCTTTTATCTTGAAGTGGTTTCCAGTTCAATTTCATCGTAAATAAACCAAACGGACTAAACGATAATTTCGCCTCTATATTTTCAATTTTACTTAAGCGGATTGGTGTTCCGATCGTTTCAACACCTTTTGGCTTCTTGAAATTTGAATCATCTTGTACGTTCGCCTTCGTTAAAATCTTTTTAAATAATTGTGTTGCAGACGCACTCTCATCATGCAGTTGATGCTCGTTATCCGTACGATCGTACCCAATCCAGACCGCTCCTACTAAACTCGGCGTGTATCCAACAAACCAAAAATCTCTAGCGCCTTCGCTTTGATTCGGAAGAGACGTTGTACCTGTTTTTCCTGCTAGTGCACCTTTATATTCTCCCGCTTTTGCCGTACCTTCTTTTACGACACCTTCTAGCATTTTTGTCATATACCATGCTGTTTGTTTTGAAAACACTTTCGTTTCGTTTTTCGGTGATTCTCCAATCACCTTTCCGTGTCGATCGAGTACCTTTTCAATCACATGTGGCTCAATAATGTTTCCATTCGCTAAAAACGAACGGTACATCTTTACAAGTTCAAATGGAGAAACCCCTTCTTTCAGCCCGCCAAGTGCCGTGCTTAAACCAGATTCTGCAATATGAATATTCCCCTTCTCTAAATATTGCTTTCCTTCTTCTATCCCCATTTCATGTAATAAAGATACAGCTGGTACATTCGCTGACTCTAAGAGCGCATCGTACATTGTTACTTCTTTTGAATACCGATGATTATAATTTCTTGGTTCATATCCTTCAACAGAGACTCGTTCATTTGTTAATAAAGAATACGGATTATACTTTTTCGTTTCCAGCGCTGGTGCGTACACAATGAGCGGTTTTAAAACAGACCCTGGCTGTCTTTTCGCGAACACTCTATTAAACCCTCTTGGCACATACTCTCGTCCGCCAATCGCTGCTTTAATTCCTCCTGTCATATTATCCATTAATAAAAAGGCACCTTGTGCTCCGCCCTCTTTTCCTGGAAAATTGCGTGCATCTTGAAATTGATCGTAAGCGACTTTTTGAATTTTTTCATCCATTGAAACAACAAATGTATATCCACCGCGCAGAACTTCTTGATGCGACAAACCATATAAGCGTGCCGCCTCATCTATTACCATATCTACATAGGGCATATAAGCAAGTTCTCGCTCATTTAAATTTTTATAAAGCGCAATTGTTTTCCCTTGGTAGCGAACACTTTCCTCCGCTGATACATAGCCTTGTTTATGCATAAGTGACAATACTAAATCACGGCGTTCCTTACTCTTTTTTGGATATAAGAACGGTGAATACCCGTTTGGTGCTTTCGGAAGACCCGCAAGCATCGCTCCTTCTTCAACCGTCAACTCCTCTACATTTTTATTAAAATACAATTTTGCTGCTGCTTGAATTCCGTAGGCACCATGACCAAAATAAATATGATTCATATACATTTCGAGAAGTTGCCCCTTCGTATATTTTTGTTCTAATTTAAGTGCGATTGCCACTTCTTTTAATTTACGTGTAAATGTTTTTTCATGAGTTAAAAAAACATTTTTAACAAGTTGCTGCGTAATGGTACTACCGCCCTCGACTTTTTCTCTTGCTAAAATATCTTTATACAATGCGCGAAACACAGAAGGATAGTCAATCCCATGATGGTCATAAAACCGAGCATCCTCTACAGCGATAAATGCTTGTTGTACATGTTTCGGAACTTGTTCAATCGATACAAGATCTCTATTTTCTACATATAATTTTGTAATTTCTTTTCCTTGTTGATCAACAATACGTGATGAAGAGTGGAAAACCAGCTGCTTTTCATCCATCATATAACCACCAGCTAACACAATGAGTTTATAGAATACAATTGCGACTACAAACACCGCCACGCCGCCCATTAAGGTCCACATTATTTTCTTCATTCATCGTCCTTCTTTCCAAATGATGGTACATTTATTATTTGAAAAAGAATAATCTTTATGTATATAATCTTCCAAGTTTTTGGCAAGAGTTGCTATAATGAAAGCAAAATCATTAAGGGGGGCATTATAAATGAAAGCAATCATTTCATACGAAACACCTCTAGAACAACCGCATTTCACTGCAAAGAATGATGAAAAAAATATGTTTTATAAAGAAAATACAGAAGAAACTGTAGAAGGTTCACTTAGCTATGACGTGCTAGACGCAGTCGGAGAATTTAAAGGACAACCTGGCTTTATTGTTTGTAACAACATTTCTGTTACAGATGAAGGCCGTCCTGTCTTTGAACATCGTTTCAAAAGCCGCGCAGGTCTTATTGAAAACGAACCCGGTTTCCAAGCAATCCGCGTTCTTCGCCCATTAAGTAACGATACATATGTCATTATGACAATGTGGGAAACGGAGCAAAACTTTAAAGATTGGACGGAATCACGTTCTTTCGAAAATGCACATAAAAAACGCCCTGCACAAGCAAGTGCAGAGCCGCAAAAAAGTATTTTTTCAAGACCATCTTTTGTGACAACATTTGATGTGTTAGCGTAAAAAATACCCTTATCCTTTTCAAAGGTGCAAACAACATCAGCAGAAGACGAAATCCCAATGATTTCGTCTTTTTCATTATATTTGTAGAGTAAAGGGGGATTGGATATGAAATTCACAAAGTATTTTCTCCTTTTGTTCGCACTGATTTTATTAGTGATGACAGGTTGTTCAATCGGCATAGAAAACGAAAAACAGAATATAAAAGTTCAACAATGTATCGGTAACGAAAATAACTATGAAGATTTCAATGAAATTACGAATAATGGGCAAGTTCGTAAAGTGAAAAAAATATTAGATAAAGCTGATTGGGAAAATGTAAAAGTAGATATGACACGTCCTGCTGATTACCGTTTTATATTTCAATTTAAAAATCCTAAAATAGAAGCAAAAGCTGTTTTATATGAACTTTGGATCAGTCCCAATAAAGATAAAGTAAAAGTTGTAAGAGGTGGTCGTGAGTACGTTCAACTCAGTAATGAAGATTCATCCTCCCTATTTGAGATTTTAATAGGAGAAAAGCTTGGGAGATAACCCAAGCTCTTTTTTTATCTTTTAACGAAAGCCGTTACTTATTCTTTTTGCTTATACCAATCTCGTATGTAATTGGCATCCTCTTCACGCACATGCTTCAATTCATAATGACGCCCAATAGCGCTGCAAGCTACCGCTATAATATACGTATACAGCCTATCTTTACGCTGAAAATACGATTGCGTTTTTGTCATTGCTTGTACATGTCTTCTTCTCACGAATCCTGTATACTTGGCGATGCCCCTGTATACAAGCGTTAACTGATCAGATTTTATCGCATATCCACCCGTTTTATATTTTCCATACCCAAGAATCGTAAAGAACAAAAATAATGGCACTAATGTTAATAACGCACTATATTGCTCGAAATACAAACTTGCCCCTATAATCGGTACCGATGCAAGTCCAAAAATAATCCAGCCCATAATCAAGTAACGACGCAGCGCAGCTTTTGGCAAATGTACAATTTCCTCTTCTATTTCATACGGCAACTTTAAATAGGTCAATAGCTCTTGTACATCCTTTTTCTTCATAAGCGGGTGCAATATGACATTCATATTCTTTGTATCTATGCTTTGAATGACTTCTACTTCCATAGAACAATAGCCAAACGGTTGACGAAGAATTCCTTCTTTCATTGTCAACGCTTGAATCCGGTGCAATTTTAAAACAATCTCTTTCTTTTCGAGTAGCCCTTGTGAAATGCGAATTTCATTTCCGTTTCTCTGCACGGTAAAGTTCGCGTGTTTGAAAGCATAGCCAATTGTAGAGATGATCCATGAGATTACGATTAAAATCGCGCCCATGTATAACAAATTATATACACTATTGTCTTTCACATATGATTCTATTTCATCTATTAACCATTTCGGAAGAACGTTATCAAACTGTGTATAAAGAAAGAACAATCCTGAAAATAACAAGCCAAACTGACCGGATGTAATAGACGCTAGCAAAATTTCTTTTGCTGTTAACTGATAAACAGTTGTGTTTGTTTCTTGTCGCAAGCTTTCCTCTTCTTTTATAGGCTTCTCGTCTTCTACTTTATTTAATAAGGCGATTAATTCTTTCGCTTCCTCTTCCTTAATACCAGCTAACGTTACCTCTGGATCCTTCCCACCACCAGCCGCTTCAATTTTGAGCTTCGTTAATCCAAATAACTGATAGATAATATTTGAAGTCGTACTAATTGTTTGCACACGCTCTTTATTTAGATAGCTTTCCTTTTTAACAAATACCCCTTGTTTTATATGTAAAATGTTGTTTTCAATCCAATAAACTTTAAAGTACCATTTCACAAACGAAAAGATGGCCAAAATCAATAAAAAACCTACAATGAAAATGGGAAACCAATACCAAGGCTCTCTTTCATCTTTCGGACCAAATAAAACAACGATAATAAGCGGAAATAAACTAGAAATCCTTATATCAAATAATATCGTAATCGGATGTTGCCTTTTATTCATCCTCATCACTCACTTTCGCAAGTTCCCCAATTCGTCGTTTCAACTCTTCTGCTTCTCTCTTTGTTAACCCTGGAATACTATGAGAAGTCGCTGCCGTTGAAATTTGTAATTCTGCTAGCTCATATTTTCTCATAATCGGCCCTTGTTCGATCGTAACATGCTGAACACGTATCATCGGAACAAGTACACGTTTTACAACAAACATCCCTCTTTGAATTTCAATCTCTTCTTCATCTAGCCGGTAGCTATAGTACCGCTGGCGTAATGCGGGAAAAATAAAGTAATCTAGCGGTGCATACAGTATCGTCAAGGTGACCAATACACCAAACAACCAGCCCCACCAATGAAATTGAATCATAAAAAAGAGATATGCTAAAACGATGCTTACAAGTACCCCGGCACCAATTAATGCATGGATTTTCCACACTTTCACCATATTCGGATGAATTTCATTTTCTAATGGATGCATGTAATCACTCCAAATTTAGAAATCTATTGAATACATATACTATTTATCCCTCATTGTAATATGTCATTCTCATACAAAACAAGGTAAAATAAACAGTTTTTGTAAAAGTGCAATTTATTATTTTTTCTTAATATGTAGAACACATCCCATACCTAAACGAAACTGTTATCTCTCCACATTTAAATTATAGGGTAAACTGTTTTTTCCTATTCTCTTTTTTGTATACGAGACTAAACCACCATTTCTTTGAAATATAGACTATTAAACAAGCAATTCTTGCATTTAAACATAAAATATTTCTAAAAGGAGGTGCTTTTAAATGGCTAATAATCATGATAAATGCGTATGTGAACAGTTAGTAACTTTACCATTGGGTACAGAAGTAGATATTTATTTAAGTGGAAATACACTCGAAGATGTTATTTTTGTTAATTTCAATGCGGACAATTTTTGTGCAACTTTTATAGATAATGAAACAGAACCAGGAACTATACTTGTTTTAGATTGTGGAGATATTTTAGCACTTCGAATTGAATAATTAGATGAAAAAAAAGAGCTTTCCAAAAAGCTCTTTTTTTGATTATACTGATGCAATTTTATGGAGATGAAAATCTAGCTACTTCAAAACGTGTTCCTTCGTTATTCAAAATAGTCATATTTCCTCCGCTAATCATTGTCCATACTTGAACTTTATCCCTTTTATTTAATTGTAGAATCGTACTTACTCTTACGGCATGAGGCCGCCCAACTAATTTTGGCACAAAATAGTGATCTTCTCTAACAATATCGATATCATTTACACGTATTAACATTGTTATAGTACGAGAAATATCAAAAGGATAAGTAGCAAGAAATGCTGCACCTGCAGTAATAGCATATACTCCCTTTCTTGCAGGAACAAAGGTTGAGTCGGATATATTATACTCATTTTTTAAATCGAATTGTTTCGTTTCATACGTAATCTGTTTAAATTGTGCTGTAGGTATATTCTGGTTAAATGCTTTTACAGCTCTAAATGCGGACGGTCTAATCAATTGTAGTAACGTTACGATAGGATTCCCCCCCCTCCCACATTAATGTATGAATGATATAAAAAGAGTGATTGGACACAAATTCTGGAGGGCTTGAGCGTTTCTTTTTTTAATATAAAATCTTGTACAAATTAATTTCAAAGTGACATAACAAACCTGAAACAGGTCATTTTTTAACATTATGAAGCTTTTATCTTGCTACTTACTCCCTACCTTTTTGGCCAGCTATTGGGGAGCTCGTGAGGAAAAAGAAGTAAGTTCATCTGATACCTCAAAACATAAAAAAATATCGTCTATTCTATTCATTTCCTATCAAGATTCTACTCTTACAAATACAAATAGCGCAGTTCAAATCAATTGAACTGCGCTACTGTTATATAGATGCTATTTATCCTTATACCAATCCACCATACGCTCTGCATCTTCCAAACGCATATGCTCTAATTTATAATTTGTGGATGCACTAGAGAAAGTTTGCGAACATAAATGGGCTCCACGCTGAAAATAAGACTGTGTTTTCTCGATTGATTGTACATGCCTTCTTCTCACGAGTCCCGTATATTTAGCAATATTACGATACACCATTGTCAACTGTTCCTCTTCTACCCTGTAACCACCTGCACGGAATGTCGCATAACCAAGTGACATCAGTAATACAAACAGAGGTAACAGTAGCCAAATAATAAAGTATTTTTCAAAATATATACTTGCGCCTGTAACCGGAACTGCTAATATACAAAAGAAAATAAAACTGTCTAATAAATAGCGACGCAGTGCCGTTTTTGGCAAGGCTGTAATAGTAGGATTTAGTTCATATGGCAACTGTAAATGTGCAAGCAATTCTGCGACGCGGTCTTTCCGAATAACTGGATGAAGTGTAACGTTCTCCTCACCTTTTTCATTATTTTGAATGACTTCTACATGAATAGAACAGTAGCCAAATGGTTGACGGAATATCCCTTCTTTTATCGTGATCCCTTGAATGCGGTGCAGCTTTAACACAAGTTCTTTTCTCTCAAGAAGCCCTTGTGAAATACGAATTTCATCATTTTTCCGGTGCACAGTAAAGTTCGCATGCTTTAAGGCGTAGCCAATTGTAGATACGATCCAAGAAACAACAAGTAACATCGCAACTAGATAAATCCAGCCATACACATCATGATCCATCACATATGCTTCTGCTTTGTCTTTCATCCATTTCGGGATATACTCATCTACTTGCGAATAAACAAGGAATAAGAGAGAGAACAACAAACCAAATTGACCGGACGTAACCGACGCTAATAAGATCTCTTTCCAAGTCAACTTATATTCCGTCTTATTCTCCTCTTCCACACGAATTTGTGAAGAATCCTCTTGTATTTCTACGGCTTCCCCTGCCTGTTCATTTAACATTGTAATTAATGATTTTGCTTCATCCATCGTAATACCTGCTAAACTGACCTCAGGCTCATTACCACCGCCAGCTGTTTCAATTTTCAGCTTTGTTAAACCTAATACTTGATATAACATACTTGAACTTGTATTAATTGTTTGGACGCGCTCTTTATTCAAGTAACTTTCTTTCTTCACAAATAACCCTTGTTTAATGTGCAGTACATTATTTTCAACCCAATATACTTTATAGTACCACTCAACAATAATAGAGATAACTGAAATCACTAGGAAACCTATCGGTACTAAATACCAAAATGGAAATTTCCCTTTTAAACTAAACAGAAAAATAATGAATGGTATAAAGTCTGTTATCTTTAATTCAAGTAACATCGTGATTGGATGCTGCCTCTTATACATCCTCATCACTCACCTTCGCAAGTTCTCCAATTTGTCGTTTCAATTGTTCTGCTTCTCTCATCTTTAAACCTGGAATACTATGAGAAGTAGCGGCAGTTGAAATTTGTAATTCTGCTAGATCATATTTTCTCATAATTGGACCTTGCTCAATTGTAACGTGTTGCACACGTATCATTGGAACTAATACACGTTTAACTGTAAACATGCCGTGCTGAATTTCTAATTCTTCTTCATTTAAGCGGTAGCTGTAATAACGCTGCCGTATTTTTGGAAAGACAAAATAATCAAGCGGTGTATACACAACCGTTAGTCCAATTAGGATATAAAACAGCCAAGCCCACCAATTAAACTTAATCATGAAAAAGAGATAAGCAAGGATAACTAACACACTTATGCCCAGCTCCATTACAACACGAGCTTTCCAAACTTTGACCATATCAGGATGAATTTCATTTTCCAGTGGCTGCATCGAATCACTCCAAATTTAGTAATCTAATATATGAATTCTTTCATCTTACTATTTTACAGAAAATTACATAGAAAGAGAATCATTTTTATTACAATTCTTTCTTTTCATCATCTTTCTTCTCCGGAATGAAATAGCCGAACCAAATGAACCAAATCAGGCTAATCAATGCCGTCCAGTCCTGTTCACCTTGAAATGCATTTATTACGTTTGGAATTTTATACACTCCAATAAACCCGAGGAAACCTAGCCACCAGTCTTTTCGAAATTTCATATTTCCCTCTCCCCTCTATCGATTGATTGATTCTCAACATTCAAAGAAAATAAAATAGGGCCTGCACTGTTTTCACGTGACATAGGGCGAAAACGGGCTCTGATCGTAATCAGTTAAACCGATAATAATATTCATACTATCACTCATAACACCATCCCCTCATCGTTGAACAATACTCCCCCAATCGTTTTTCTATCAGATTTTACCGAAAGAGTATCCCTACTTCAAACGAAGTTAAGTGGGGGAGTATTCATAACGACTACGTTTAGCTCGAACGATTGAGGTAATACCTTTTTTACTACAGTCTCATCCACATTCCTATTTCAACTATTCTTCTCTTAGACACAAAAACCCCCTTTGGTAAGATAGCCAAAGGGGCTGAAACTTCATGACTTCATTTCAAAGCAACATATCAAATCGATATTCCCTTCTGCTGAAGGAAACGAAGGCGATAGCAATTCATCGTCACCTCACCAAGCCGTTGCAACAATTGATAGTTTGCATAGGCACCGACCGGGGCACCAATAACCGGTACAAGTTGCAGCATCTTCGCTAAATCGATATAATCTCGATACTCTTGCTGAAATTTCTCCCAGTTCATATGATTTTCTTTCTCTGTGTCCCACGTTTCGATTGC
The DNA here is from genome assembly GCF_002560575.1 of Bacillus sp. AFS023182. Classification (NCBI taxonomy): domain Bacteria; kingdom Bacillati; phylum Bacillota; class Bacilli; order Caryophanales; family Bacillaceae; genus Bacillus; species Bacillus sp. AFS023182. The sequence goes on from NZ_NTRO01000010.1 coordinate 109,685, forward strand.
TTTCCATATTTCCTTGCGATGATTGTCACTGGAAAAAGCAAGCTGAAAGACGTGTAGGATAAAGAGGCGCTCTTCTTCTTTACTCGTATCGAATCCATACATTGTCGCTGCATCGAATAAAAACTTAATTTTAATGCTGAGTAAAAGCGGAAAATCTGCAAGCCCTAAAAGAAAACCACCTGCTCCTGTTCCGGCACCTTCTGCGGCCGCAACCTTTTTATACTCATCCATCTTCTTTAAAACCTCTGCATCTCTTCTTTCAAGCGACCAATCTGTTTCTTTTAACTTCGGTTTTATAAAATTCGATCCTGCACTAATACCTTGGACCATCTTTTTAATCGTTTCTGTTAATACATTTTGCACTTTTTCCGGAATTAGCTGTTGCATTTTCGTTTGTACCTTTTTTGAAAAACGATTCATTATAGAAGAATCTTTCATGATTGTAAGTTTCCACTGCTGCAATTTTTTTATGACCTTCTCTTCATATTCAGTCATAATTTCATTCCTTTCAGTTTAAGCGTTCGATACGTTTTGCACCGTATTGATATACAAAACCAATACTAAAAGCTATGCTAACGGCAAATACAATACAAGTCATGATCATATCTTTTGTTGCGACCGCAAAAATGATGGTAAATACAACACTGCCTATACATAAAATCGCATTTAACAGTTTCAGAAAATCCTTTTTCTTTTCTTCAGCGTTCACTGGATATAAATCAAGCCAAAGTTTTAAACGATGGTGTTTCCAAAGGCTTAATAATTGATAACCAATTAAATATAGAAATACGATGCTTACAATGAAACGTCCATATAAAAACGGTATAAAGTAAAGAATCACACCGCCAATAGTAAGTAAGCGCATATAAAGACCAAAGTAGTTGCCAGATCTTAAAAATGTACGTGTATACAAATATAAATATGTACGATTTTCCCCAATCATTGAAAGCACAAAATCAAGCCATTTTCGGCGTGATACTCGCTCTTTTAATGCTGGTACATCGACAAACATATTGGCAATGCGGTACAGGCGCATCATTTTCTTGTCTTCTTCTGCAATTAAGTATTCCCAGTTTAACGGTTTTCCCTTTACTGTTTGATACATGAATGCGAGATATACAACCATTACAAAGAGAATCACTCCTATATAAATTACAGGCGTACGTTCTACAAGAAAGTACACAAATAATCCGTTACATATAAAGCGAATGAACCAATCCGCACGCTGCATACTTGGATCTGTTAAAAATGATTTTTCCCACGCTACAAATAAATTCCATGCTTTAACGAAAATAAGTGCGGCCACAATCCATATGTAAGCCTCTCCTGTTTGCTTCATCTGCTGAAGATATAGCGGAGCAAGTGCTGCCGCTGCAATTGCTATCACATACAGCTGAATCATAAACGTAAAGAGAAACGCTTTTGTAAAGTATGGCTTTAATTTCTCTTCAACTGGAAGCAAATACACAAGATCGGCTTCTTTTAATAACGTTTGAATGGATCCTGCTGTTAACACAAGCCCTAGCAATACTGCCATTACAAGTGCGGTCGGAAATGAAGGTGTTAGTGTCTGCAACCATTGTTGATAATAATATGCACCGGCACCAATGATAAATACGAAAATAAACTTTAAATGATCATTAAAAACATACTTACTATATGTACGAACTTCTTTTAAGAAATACTTGAACCGTTCTTTCCACAATGCTTTGCTATTCATAATCTTCTTCCTTTGTTAATGCAATATAAATATCATCTAGCGTTGCACCCGGCATATTAAATTGCGATTGCAACTCAGATAATGTTCCTTTCGCCCGCACTTCACCTTGATGTAAAATAATAAAGGAATCACAATAGCGCTCCGCAGTCGCTAAAATATGGGTACTCATTAAAATACCAGCACCACTCTTTTTCATCTTGTCCATCATTTGAAGTAGCGATTGAATCGCTAATGGATCGAGTCCAACGAAAGGTTCATCGACAATATAAAGAGACGGTTCAACAAGAAAAGCACTCATAATCATTACTTTCTGCTTCATCCCTTTTGAAAAATGAGCCGGGAACCATTTTAAACGATTCGTCATTCGAAATTCTTTTAATAGTTGCCCTACGCGTTCTTCATATTGCTTCTCCTCCACTCCATATGCCATTGCTGTTAACTTTAAATGTTCTTCTAATGTTAATTCATCATATAATACAGGTGTTTCAGGAATAAATGAAAAACTAGATCGATACGCTGTCATATCTTCTCGAATTGTTTTTCCGTTAATTGTAACGCTACCTTTTTTCGGTTCCATTAAACCGATAATATGTTTAATCGTCGTACTTTTTCCAGCTCCGTTTAAACCAATTAAGCCAACAAGCTCGCCTTTATTAACAGAAAATGAAACATCTTGCAGCACCGGCCGCTTCGTATATCCTCCTGTGACATTTTCTACACGTAATAACTGTCCCATATGACACCACTTTCTTCATTATATTCATTTGCTTGTATTCCATCAGAACGTATACCTTCATCTTATCAAAAAACAAAGGATACTACATAGTACCTAAATTTCTTCAAAAAAAATTTAATTTCTTTACATATCTCTTGCAAAACGGGACATCATAATTAGTGAAGAAGGAACACATTGAAAAAGCAACCACCAAATTGATGAATACAGCCTAGCGAAATCATCATGAAATGGGGTGTCCATAATGGACAAAGAAAATTTACACGAAACCAGATAATTTGTTTAATTTTAGAAACGGGGTGTCTCGAGGAGAGTATATACTGTTTTATAAAATAAACAAGTTCATTTTATAAAGGATTATCATTTCATTGTAAATGGGGTGTCTAAGGCAGAATACGAGCCGAATTGTCACATATTTCCTAAATAAATGAGGTGTCTGCGAACGGTAGATTATTATGAAATGCTTTTTCAATCCCTCTTCAGAAAACAGGAAGCTGAGTCAGCTTCCTGTTTTTCGTATTTGTTCTCCTATGTAAGTATGGTAAAATACGGCTAAGACCTACTTGAAAGGATGAGGACAATGAATCACACAGCGGATAATTGTATTTTTTGTAAAATTATTGAAGGACAAATCCCTTGCTCAAAAGTATATGAAGATGAACATGTGCTTGCATTTTTAGATATTAGCCAAGTGACAAAAGGTCATACACTTGTCATTCCAAAGGTACATAAACAAGACATTTTTGCCTTAACGCCAGAAATTGCATCACATATTTTTTCTGTCGTTCCAAAAATCACAAATGCGATTAAATCTGAATTTAACCCAGTCGGCTTTAATCTTCTAAATAACAACGGTGAAAAAGCTGGACAAACTGTATTCCACTTCCACCTTCATTTAATTCCACGCTACGGTGAAAACGATGGTTTTGGCGCTGTTTGGAAATCAAACCAAAATGAATATACGACAGAAAATTTACAAAACATCGCAAGTACCATTGCAAATAGTGTAAAATAAGGATAGAACACGCTTTATAAAATGAACTATAGTAGCATATAAAACAAGATTGTACATAACAAGCCTACTCCTCCAAAAGAGATATACTGCTTGGCTTGTTTCTTAACCCAAAATGCTGGAGGATACGATCTTTTTTGTTTTATAAATAACAGTAAATGCATAGCACGTACAAGAAAGAAAAGACTTACGATAAAACAAATATTTGTCACGAGTTTCACTTTTCTCCCCCCTTGTCTTAAGCATATGCACCGTTTTGTACATCATGAATATGAACAAAAAATAAGGAGGTTTCCTTTTATGTCAAAAGCTAAATCCTTTGTAACAGGCTTAATTTGCGGCGGAGCTGTCGCTGGACTAGCCGTTCTTTTTTCTACTCCTTCTTCAGGTAAAGTTATGCGCAATAAACTAAAGGAAAAAGGAAATGATGTAAAAAAGACGTTTTCAGATATTGCAGCTGATACAAAATTATTAAAACGTCAAATTGTTGAAACAGCTTCAGAAGGTAAAGAAGTTTTTCAAGAATTGAAAGTTGATATGCAGGACACGCTTTCCACATGGAAACAAGATATTGCTCAAAACAAACGTCATATTGAACAAGAGATTTTAGACATTCAAAAATCAATTGAAAAACTACAACAAACAGTTCCAGAAAAAGCATAAATGATGTTCCATTCTTAGTTTTTGCATATAACAAATATTTTTTATAAATATTTCTCCTAACACGACATATCACATAGATATGTCGTGTTTTTATGCATTTACAATATATGTTATCCTCTACTACGTGAAGATAACACTTATAGTTGTGACATCTAAAACGCTTCCACAGTTATGCATGATTTGTACAAAATTATAATTTTTCCGAAAAATTTTCACAATTCTCACAAAAAGACTTTATTAATTTTTATTTTACTGGCATAATAGATACTAATGAATAAGAATGTAAAAGTGGGTGAGTATATGAAAAGTGGAGAAAAAGAGTATTCGGTCAAAGAAGCAATGATTTTTAGCCAACGCATTGCTCAATTATCGAAGGCATTATGGAAATGTGTAGAGAAAGATTGGCAACAGTGGATCAAACCGTATGATTTAAACATTAACGAACACCATATTTTATCTATTGCCTATCATTTAAAAGGGGCTTCTATTTCTGAGATTGCAAAGTTTGGTGTGATGCACGTATCAACCGCATTTAACTTCTCTAAAAAGCTTGAAGAGCGTGGCTATCTTGTATTCTCAAAAAAAGAGGATGATAAGCGAAATACGTATATTGAAATTACAGAAAAAGGGGAAAAATTGCTGCTGCAATTAATGGAGGAGTATGACCCTGAAAACAATTCTGTCTTTAACGGAGCTCTTGCTCTTCGCAATTTTTATGGTAAGTTCCCAGAAAATATCGAATTGATCGCGATTTTAAGAAATATTTACGGACAAGATTTTATCGATATTTTTGAGAAATCATTAGAAAATATTGAGGAAAACTTTACAGAACACGATCAAAAATTAGTTAAAAAATAATACCGGTTATTTTTTCGCTTTCATACTTAAAAATTCTTGCATAATTGGCTGAAATAAGCCTTGTCTATGTAGCGCTTCCGCAGTCTCGTTTACTTCGAGCTGATGTGGAAGCGCTTTTTCAAATTGCTCCAAAAGAGCATCAAACAAAAGTAAACCTTCTTGTTTCTCTGCTATGTATTGTTCGTTCAATTGTTCACAAAGATTTAGTATACGTTCAATATCCTTTTTACGTGCTTTTTTCTTTATAATTAAAGAATAAAATGGACACTTATCTTCATCGATCATTTGAAAAAGTAATTCTACATAATATTCAGCTTGCTCTAGTCGCTTTACAACGTCCATTTTCACCCTCACTTTCTAACCCAATGTCTTCTATTTCTGAATTTTATAACACGAACAAAATATCGTATGATACAATATATAAAAGTATATGTATTTTGGCCAAAAGGAGGTATCTCCTCGTGACTCTTATAGAAATTGTTTTTGTCACATTCGCACTTATTGTTCTATTCTACACGAATTTCCTGACGCATACACTGTGCGTGCGAAAACAACTATCCGAAAACCGTCAAACGAACGCTTTTCGGGTGATTAATGTATGTATTACGATTCTATTAATTTCTAGTTATATAGAAATTATATTTCATGGAAAGTGAGGAAGGAAAGCCCCTTCCTCACTTTTTTCCTCTATAAGCAAATTATACCTATAATAACTAATAAAATAAACAGTACAAGCAATAAAATAATAAGTGATGCATTCATTCGCCCACCCCTCCCCTTCCTTTATATGCACATTCGCCCAATATGGTACCCTCTACATAATCTGACAATCACGATAAACAAATGGAGAATTTTTCTTTATCAATAGGAAAAGACGTCGAAATATGATATATTAAATTTTGTACATATTGCTTATACTATAGAATAAATTGACTTTCAGCTAAATTTCATCCTTAGCCTCGGTAAGCCCTGTTAAGCAGACTTTTCACTCTATAAGAAAGCAAAACTGATGAGACTTAATCGGGCTCTTATGAACAAACATAACCTCACATGAGGCAACAGTTCATTTGTGCGGGATGAATTAAAAATACATAATAGTAGGAGTGTTTATTGAATGAAGAAAGCTATGCTTGCCTTAGCAGCAACAAGTTTGCTTGCCTTATCAGCATGTGGATCATCTGATAAAGTCGTTACCTCTAAAGCTGGTGACATTTCAAAAGAAGAATTTTACAACAAAATGAAAGACAGAGTTGGTAAACAAATGTTACGTGGTATGGTACTAGAACAAGTACTTGTTAAAAACCATAAAGTCGATGATAAAGAAGTCGACAAAAAATACGACGAATACAAAAAGCAACTGGGCGATCAATTTGACGCTGCTCTAAAACAACAAGGCTTTACAGAGAAATCATTCAAAGAGAGCGTTCGTGCTGAATTAGCAATGACAAAAGCAATTGAAAGCACAATTACTGAAAAAGAATTAAAAGAAAATTACAAGCCTGAAATTAAGGCAAGCCACATTCTTGTAAAAGATGAAGCAACTGCGAAAAAAGTAAAAGAAGAACTTAATCAAGGTAAATCTTTTGAAGAGTTAGCAAAACAATACTCTGAAGACCCAGGATCAAAAGAAAAAGGCGGAGATCTTGGCTATTTCGGACCTGGTAAAATGGTAAAACCATTCGAAGATGCTGCATATAAAATGAAAAAAGATGAGGTAAGTGAACCTGTTAAATCAGACTTCGGTTACCACATCATTAAAGTAACAGACATTAAAAAACAAGAGAAATCATTTGAAGATTCAAAAGCTGACATCAAAAAACAACTTGTTGCGAAAAAGATGCAAGATGGCGAATTCATGATGAAACTTCAAGAAGACGAACTTAAAAAGGCTGATGTGAAAGTCCAAGATAAAGATTTAAAAGATACTTTCGAAACGCCAAAAGCTGAAAAAGAAGAAAAAGAAAAAAAATAATGTAATAAAAAAAAGCTGTCAGGGAAACCTGACAGCTCTTTTTATGGAACGGAACTAAAAAAGCATCTAGCAAATAGCTAGATGCAGATAAAAACACAAGAGAAGATAAAAAATCTTCCCTTAACCCGTATGCTATTATAACAAAAAAACATGAAAAAGCATAAAAAATATTATTTTTTATTTTTCAAACCTTACTAATGTTTTTTCAGGAATAAAGCCATTGTGTTGAGGCGTTAGCTCACCTTCCCCCTCTTCCTACGTTCTCCGAATCATTCATGCTTCCATTTCTTCATATCAAATGAACCTTACCTATCATTTCGCCTAGCTAAAAAAGTGCCTTAGGAGAACTTTCCTATTGTCATTAGAGGAAGCTGAAATAAGAATTTATTCAGCTAGATTTTTTCTATTTTGTAAGGAATGAATTTAAATCTTAACGGTTTATACTATTTGCTCTTATCGTCAATACGAGTATATTAATCATTTATATTTGGAAAATGTAAATGATGCAAGAGAAAAAGAGTTGTTCCATCGAACAACTCTTTTTCTTTCTATTCTACGTATAAACGATTACGCTAACGCTGCTGCTTGCTCCTGCTGATCTACAGGGACTACAGCGTCCGTTAATGCTTTCTCTAATTCAGCTGTGTATTTCATTTGTTCTTCTTTACTCCAGCCTAATTTTGCCGCCATATATGCAATTACTGCTTCTTTCCACTCATATACCCAGTGAATATTGAAGAATACAGCTCCTCTGCGGCGTACGAAGAAGTCAACAGGTTTTGCTGTCATTTCATAGTCCATTGCGTATACAAGCGGTACAAGCACGTCTAACGGCATGTTATATTCTTTTGCATCTGCTTTCAATCCTTTTGCTAAGCTAAAGAGAACATCAACGTTAGAACCATAGAATTTCGCGAATTCTTCTGCCTGCTGCGTTGTTAAACCATATTTTGTTCCTTCCCCAGCCTTTTTCGTAATAAATGTTGGGAACCCACTAGAGCCACCTACATGCCCACCAGAGATCGGCATATGCTTTGTTTCACTCTTCGGATAAGAACCGTGGCCTTCTTTTTGTAATAGAGACGTTACATAGTCTACTACCATCTCTGCCATTTTGCGGTATCCTGTTAACTTACCACCAGCGATTGTAATTAAACCAGATTCTGAAGTCCAAATTTCATCTTTACGAGAAATTTCAGATGCGCTCTTACCTTCTTCATAAATTAATGGACGAACACCAGCCCAGCTTGATTCAATATCTTTTTCTGTAATTTTCACGCTTGGGAACATATAGTTGATTGCATTAATGATATATGTGCGATCTTCTGTTGTCATTTGTGGTACTGCTGCGTCTTTATCATAGAATGTATCAGTTGTACCTACATATGTTTTCCCGCCACGCGGAATTGCAAAGACCATACGTTTGTCTGGTGTATCAAAATAGATCGCCTGCCCTAGCGGGAAACGTTTTTGATCGATAACTAAGTGAACACCTTTAGATAATTGCAGTACTTTTCCTTTTTTCGAATTATCTTTTTCACGTAATGTATCTACCCAAGGACCAGCTGCGTTTACAATTTTCTTACCGTACACTTCATATACTTCGCCATCTAATAAGTCGATAACGCGTACACCACATACTTTTCCATCTTTATATAAGAATCCGTCTACTTTTGCATAGTTAACTGCTTTTGCACCGCGCTTGATTGCTTCTTTCATTACTTCAATTGTTAAACGTGCATCATCTGTACGATATTCTACGTAATAGCCGCCGCCCTTTAATCCTTCTTGTTTTACAAGCGGTTCTTTCTTCATTGTTTCTTCACGGCTAAACATTTTTCTACGTTCGCTTCGTTTTACCCCTGCTAGGAAGTCATATACACGAAGACCGATTGATGTACTGAATGAACCGAACGTACCACCTTTATGGAATGGAAGTAACATCCACTCTGGTGTTGTTACATGGGGACCGTTCTCATATACAATCGCACGCTCTTTCCCAACCTCTGCTACCATTTTCACTTCAAGTTGTTTCAAATAACGTAAACCACCGTGTACAAGTTTCGTTGAACGACTTGATGTACCTGCTGCAAAGTCTTGCATTTCGAATACAATTGTTGATAAACCACGTGTTGCTCCATCTAATGCAATACCAGAACCAGTAATCCCTCCACCAATTACGATCACATCTAACTCTTGTTTATTTACTCCGTTTAATACGTCCTTACGTTGTTTACTTGAAAATTCCATGGTAATTCCTCCCTATTATACGAAAAAAGAGACCACAAACTCCGCTATAGAAATCAATCTATAGCGCGTTGTGGTCTCTCCAAATCTCCTACCGAATTATTAACTTATCATCATTATAACACTGCTTATGATTATTTGAAAGCTTTTGTTGCTTCAATTGCTTTTTTCCAGCCAGCATATAGCTCTTCACTTGTTTCCGCTTCCATTGCCGGTGCAAAGCTTCGATCCATATTCCACTGCGCTTTAATTTCGTCTTGGTTTTCCCAATATCCAACCGCAAGACCTGCTAAATATGCTGCACCTAAAGCCGTTGTTTCATTTACTTCTGGACGCTCTACTGGAACATCTAACATATCACTTTGGAACTGCATTAAGAAGTTGTTCTTAACTGCTCCACCGTCAACGCGTAATGTTTTCAGCTTAATACCGGAATCTGCTTCCATTGCGCATAATACATCTTTCGTTTGGTATGCTAATGACTCTAGCGTTGCACGGATAAAGTGCTCTTTCGTTGTACCACGCGTTACGCCAAATACTGCTCCGCGCACTTCACTATCCCAGTATGGTGTTCCAAGTCCTACGAATGCCGGAACAACGTAAACGCCATCTGTTGATTCAACGCGATTGGCGTATTCTTCACTCTCACTTGCATCTTTAAACATACGCATGCCATCACGTAACCACTGGATTGCTGAACCTGCTACGAAAATACTTCCTTCCAATGCATATTCAACTTTACCATTTAAACCCCATGCAATTGTTGTTAATAGACCATGCTCAGACGCAACTGCTTTTTCACCTGTATTCATTAACATGAAGCAACCAGTTCCGTATGTATTTTTCGCCATACCTTCACCGAAGCAAGCTTGTCCAAATAATGCTGCTTGTTGGTCACCAGCTACACCTGCAATCGGTACATTTTGACCGAAGAAATGATAATCAACTGTATGAGCATATACTTCAGATGATGGTCGTACTTCTGGAAGCATGCTCTTTGGCACTGTTAACATGTCTAACAGTTCCTCATCCCACTCTAGGTTATAAATATTAAACATCAATGTACGTGATGCGTTTGAATAGTCTGTTACGTGCGCTTTACCACCAGACAATTTCCATACAAGCCATGTATCAATTGTACCGAATAATAATTCGCCGCGTTCTGCTCTTTCTCTTGCACCTTCAACGTTATCTAAAATCCATTTTACTTTCGTACCAGAGAAATATGCATCAATTAAAAGACCTGTTTTTTCGCGAACCATGTCGTTGTAGCCTTTTTCTTTTAACTCATCACAAATTTCTGCTGTTTGGCGTGATTGCCATACGATTGCATTATAAACTGGTTTACCCGTTTCTTTATCCCATACAACCGTTGTTTCACGTTGGTTTGTAATCCCAATGCCCGCGATTTGCTCTGGTTTTACATCTGCTTCACTTAAGCAAGTTGCAATAACCGCTAAAATAGATCCCCAAATTTCGTGCGCGTTATGTTCTACCCAGCCTGGCTTTGGAAAATGTTGTGTAAACTCTTTTTGAGCTGAATGAACAATTTTTCCTTCCTTATCAAAAAGAATTGCGCGTGAACTTGTTGTTCCTTGGTCTAATGAAAGAATATATTTTTTCATACTCGGTTCCCCCTTATGCTACTTTTCTACTATTTGTATTGTTTTCGCTCTTTTTGCTTGTCATATAAGAGATTGCTAGTACAATCACAGTTGCAATTATCACATAAATAAGTGCTGCATTTTGTTTTCCTTCAAATACAACTTGATGGAATAAACCTGCAAGTGATCCACCTAAGATTGGTCCCACAACCGGAATCCATGCATACTTCCAATTTGATCCGCCTTTTCCTGGGATCGGAAGGAAGAAGTGTGCAATACGAGGTCCTAAATCACGAGCTGGGTTAATTGCATAACCTGTTGTTCCACCTAATGATAAACCGATACTTACAATTAAGAAACCTACGATAAATGGGTTTAAACCATCCGCGAATTTATTTGCTCCAATTGCTAATATACCAAATACTAAAACGAATGTTCCAATCATTTCACTTAAAAGGTTTGCAAATGTGTTCGGAATTGCTGGTCCTGTTGCAAAAACACCTAACTTTGTACCTGGGTCTTCTGTTTCTTTCCAATGAGGTAAGTAATGTAAATATACGATAATTGCACCGATGATTGCCCCAATCATTTGCGCTGCTATATAACCTGGTACATCATTCCATGGAAGCGCTCCCTTAAAAGCAAGCCCAATTGTTACTGCCGGGTTTAAATGTGCCCCGCTAATTGATCCTACTGCATATGCTGCGATGGCAACCGCTAAGCCCCATCCCATCGTAATAACAATCCATCCTGAATCCTTAGCAAATGACTTCTTTAAACTTACACCAGCACAAACGCCGCCACCAAGTAAGATTAACAACGCTGTCCCTATTAACTCCCCTAAATATGCTGACATAAAATCCCCCCATAATCAATTTAAACGCTTTCAATGTGATAGAGGTAAAATGAATGAACATTCATTTTTTCCCAAAGAAAAAGATCCACACCTGGCACGCTTCTATATAAAAATATAGAAACAATGAAATGTGGATCTCTTTTTTCTCCGTCACGTTTATTAACTTGTCTATAATGTTAACCGCAAATGAAAGCGGTGTCAACAAATTTTTTCACATTTTCGACACTATTTTTGGAAATGTTTCCATAGTTCTTTTTTCGATGTTGTAATCGCTGTTGCACCAGCTGCTAACGCTCTTTCTACATCATCAACCGTACGAATAAAGCCGCCTGCTAAAATCGGTACGCCCGTCCGTTCTTTCATCTCGGCAATCACACCTGTTAAAGCGCCTGGAAGCACTTCAATATAATCTGGTTTTGTCTTCTCTAACAGATTACAACTTTTCTCCATTGCACTCGAATCAATTAAAAAGATACGCTGAATCGCGACAACACCCTTTTGCTTCGCCTTCATAATCACACTTGCCTTTGTCGACAATAGTCCATATGGCTTATACTCTTGGCATAAAAACTCCGTCGCATGGCCATCGCTTTGCAACCCGTGAATTAAATCGACATGTAAAAATACCTTTTTACCATGCTGCTTCGCAAGTTTCACAACACTCTTCAATTGACCGATATGAATGTCTAAAATAACAATATACTCATAATAACTATGTAATAATTTTTCTAAATCTTTTATTTGCCGAACAGCTGGCAAAATCTTTTGCTCATGAAATCCCATTCAAAAAGTCCCCTTTTTTACATCATCCTATTCTTTATAGTACACAAATTAAGGAAAAAGAAAAGCTAGTAGAAGAATTTTTCATCCTACTTTCTTGTCACGTCGTGTCGAGCGGTCGATATCATAAAAAAAAGGTGAATAACCGACTCGTTATTCACCACTTACTCTCATTACAGCAACACAGAATCCTTATCACTCTCTTGATTACGTCGCTCGCGCTCTTCCTCTAAACGCTTCATATATACTTCGCCTTCTTTTTCAATAAACTCATTATCCATCTCTTGCTCTTTTTTTGAAGTATATAAAACCATGTAGCCACTTACGACAATCCCGATAATAACAAGATAAACCCACCATGGTAAAGTTTCCAATTGATTTCCTTCCTTTCCTAAGACAAGCCTTGTTAGTTTCACTGTATGAGAGGAAGGACAAGATTATGACTCTTTTCCATACATTCTTTTTCACATCATAAAAGCAGTACCCCTTAAGAGTACTGCTTCTAGTTTTATCTTATTCTATCGATGAATCCAAACTGCACCTGCAGACTTGTCTTCAGCCTGGCCTACTACTTCAAACTTTAAGCCTAGTTTCGGTAATTTACGTCCTGCATCTGGAATGATACTGTTGATGTACTGCTTAGAATCATCAAATTTCGCAACGCCTGGTAATCCTTTATAGTCAAAGATTCCGCGAGTTGGTGAATCTGCTTTCCATGCTGGCGTTTGATCAAATGAGAATGCCGCATCGGCAATTTGATAACGCGTACTGCTCTTCACAGTCGGTTGTCCATTTAATGTACCTACGATTGCCTCTGGATGAGAATCTACTACACCTAGGAATCCTTCACCTGGATGAACGCCTACCCAGTTATCTGTAAAGCTTTGATCTGCGTACCATACAACCATTCCTGTATTAAATACTGGACCACGCGCATATTTTAATGCTTGGTCAGAACCAGCGTAATTTCTCCACTCTACATAGTAGTTATGTTTTTTCTGTTCAAATCCATCAGATACAGTAAATCCTTTTAACGTCATTGCTGGTTGACCTTCAGCATCATCAGAGAAAACAACTTTGCCATCTACAGTTAACGCTGCATTATCTAACGCAAATCCTTTATAAGCTACTGCGATATCTGTTAAATATTCAAACTGTAGTTTTACTTTTTTCCCTTTGAATTGGCTTAAATCGTATGATTTATCAACCCACTTACCATCAGTTGTATCCATACCGCCTTTTACATCATTTTCTCCCATTCTATCAATACGTGTCTTCGTTCCATCTTCTGCAATAGCGTACACGTCAAGGAAATCATACTTCGCTTCAAGCTCATAGAATGCCTTATAATCAAACTTAGCATTCGCTGCATTTGTTAAATCAAATACTGGTGTCTCAAGTGTTGTACGCATGTCATTTCCTTTTGTACTGTAATAAAACTTCTTACCAAATGCCGCTTCAATATTTTTAATATTTTTGTCCGGTAAGTTAACACGAACAATTCCTGGTCGTTTTGACTTTGTAACACTTTGATCGATATATGTTGCAGCGCCAATGCCGTTGCGAAGTTTATCGTAATCTACTTCTAAAATATTCGCCCAGTTTCCGCCCATATTCTTTTGGAAAAACTCTTTATTTTGTGGTGACAAGCTCGTTGGCTCTGTTCCTGCAATTTTTCCAGCCCAGCTGCCTCCGCTCATAATAGACCATGACTCAACAGGTTCACCTTGTCCTGTATACTTTGTGTCATACTCATCTGGTAAACCTAAATCATGACCGTACTCATGCGCAAACACACCAACCGCTCCATCTTCAGGTTCGATTGTATAATCGTATGCAGCCATCTTTCCGCCCCAATTCGGAACAGAAGCTTGTGTGCCATCAATTGCATATGGTTTTGATCCAAGTTTTGAACGGTGAGACCAAATTGCATCATCTTTCAATTTACCGCCGCCAGCTTCTTGTCCTACACCCGCATGAACAACCATTAAATGATCAATAATGCCGTCTGGCTCATTTTTATTTCCGTCACCATCTTGATCGTACTGATCAAATTGGTCAAAATCAGCCAAGTTAATTCCTTTTGCTACTGCTGCTTTTAATGCTTCCTTCACAAAATCACGTGGTCCTAAAGGTCCTTTATTATCATGACCAGTACCAGCATCTGAACCGTAATCGGAAGCTTTCCCTGGAACAGTTAGCCATTCCGTTACAGTTCCATCAACTGTGTAGCTACCACCAGATTGTTCTTCATAATATTGTTTAAATGTGTTAATCTTCGATCCATCAAATAACGTAAATGGCTCATCACCAAATAACATTTTTTGATAATGCTCACGATCAAAGTCTTTAGAATACATATATCCTGGCGCTTGATCAATATTATTATGTTTAAAATCACTAAACTCCGCGAGTAAAACAAGCACTTTATCTGTTCGAACAGCACCGTTATATCCTTCTTGCTTCGCTGGTGCAGTCGGAACTTTTCCATTTAACTTACCAGGGGTAAATCCAGATGCTTGTCCAGCTACTGTTCCTTCAGCCGGTTTATCTGCTTGTTCCTTTTCTTGCATCTTTGCATCTTTTACTTTTTTCATAAAATCAGATGCTTCTTGCGTCAAACTATCTCCAGGAACAATCTCTTTCCCAGGGTTTTCCCCTTTCTTTTTCTCAACATACTTTTCAACAGCCTTTGATGTCTCAGCTTGTGATGCAGATTTATCAATAACGCCTCGTTCTTTTAACGCTTCTGCTAAACGTTCCTCTGGTATTAAATGTTCATCGATTGGTAGAGATGATGATGGCGTTTCAGCATATGCAGATTGCCCCCCAAATGCAAAAGTACTGCTTAATACTGCCGCTGTTGCTAATACTGATAAAGGTTTTCTCTTCCCATTGTTTTTCAATGTACTTCCTCCCCATGTTTGCAAATTATCTGTTTTTTTTGCCAATAACAATATAATATTCGTATTATGACGAATATTCAATATTTTTCAACAAATAAAATGTTGAGAAATATTTTTTTATGCAGGATGAAACACATAAGACAGCAAAACAAAAAGGTTCTGCCCTAAATAGCAGAACCTTCGTTCGAATCATCTTCTTAAGAAAGAAGAAACGGGTTTATAATTAAAAAATTCTATTGGTAGATACAGCATGCTTTTCAAAAAAAGCTTGGACATATTTCATAAACTCTTCCGGCTCTTGACGAAACGGAGCATGATACCCTTTTTCAATCATATGGAATGTACTATTTTTCAATAGTTGATGATAAGTTTCACCATTTTTCCATGAAACGCTTTTATCATTTCTGCCCCAAATAATTAAGGTTGGCACCTTGATTTCATTCGCATCCATCGCAATGCGGCGCTCTCTCATTTTCGTCAATTCACTATAATGCTCTTTATCATCTCTTCTATTTTTCACCGCATTTTTATCATAATCCGTAATGGTAGATACCGTATTTACATCAACCGATAAATTCGGCTTTTGGAAACCTTCTTTTTGCTGGAAGGATTCTATTCCTGTCGAGTCCGCTAAAATAAGGTGCGTAATCGCTTCAGGATATAAATACGTCAAATTAAGAGAAATCTCTCCTCCCATGGAATGACCGAGAACAGCGAACTTATCGTAGCCTAATTTTTTCATTAACTTATAATATAAATTTGCTTGTGCTGGAAATGAATACTGAAAATCCACCGGCTTAGAAGAACGACCAAATCCTAAAATATCAACCGCAATGATCGTATGATCTTTCGCTAATCCTGGATAAATATCACCAAATCCATCAGAAGAACCACCAAAGCCATGAAGCATAAGCAGCGGCGGGTTTCCTTCACCAATTTGTTTAAAATATATCGTTTGTCCATCAATTTCCGCCATCTTTTCTTCTGTGTTCAGTCTTGTTACCATTGTATCCTTTACTTCCTGTACCTTCGCTGTAGGCCTTTCCACAACGTTACAAACCACTAATAATACAAGTGCAAGACCACTAATTATATAGAACTTTAATTGTTTCAAGTTAACTGTCTCCTTTCTATTGCTGTGAATCAAGAACGAATACACTTAAAATAAGCTTTTACATTTTGTACGTATTTTATAGCTACCACAGTTGTAACAAATTAGGTTACAACTATAGTAAAAAAATATGCTTTCTCTCTAAATAAGAATGCACTGGAATATTTCTTGATTACCTTTATACTATTCAACTCACCTGTAATTATTTTAGTTACAAATAAAAAGTAAGTCAATTCTTTTCAGAGAAATTTATATTCCTTTTACTCTACTAAAAGCTTGAAATGATTCTATTTATCTCTTACGTCTGTATCTTCCCTAATAAATTCTAATATTTCTCCATTAGGTTTAATTTTCACACCTGTCAAATACCCTAAATAAGCAGCACCTGTATCTATATTCCATGTATTACTTTCAATGTCATAATACGGATTTTTGCAAGGTGTGTGTCCTATAATTTGCAATTTATTAATATTCTTTAACGGACTGCGATTCCATAAAACGCCATACTCATCTTCCTCTATGAATGGATTTTCTGATTGTTTGGAAATTCCTGCGTGACTTAGAAACAGGTGTTCATTTTCCCAATATAGCGGAAGATTTCTAAACCATCTAACATCATTCATATAATCTCTATTCACTTTCCTGTATTGATCCAGTGTCTCTTCCCCACACTGTCTTAGCCAATTGTTATTCGGTGGATTATCAAAATGACTAATTATTTCAAACTCATGATTCCCCTTTAAAAATTTGACTTGACTAGGAAAATCAGCACTTAATTGTATTGCAAATTGGGCCATTTGAGGTGAGTTTTTTCCTCTATCAATTAAATCACCTAATTGGAAAACCATTTCATTCTCTTTATCCCAATATTTATTGAGCAAATTCTTAAATGTATAATAACACCCATGGACATCGCCTATAATAAAATAATTCATAGGGTACAGAATCCTCCTTATTTTAAATGAAAACGTTTATCCCTCTTTAACTAACTTACCCCTCTAGTGAAATTAGGGCAAGACATACATCCTCATTTTAATAAAGGGAATCTTTAATCAGTAGGGTTTTCTTCATCCTTCACCTTACTTCTTTTCTTTTGCTGAATTTTGAAGCGGGGATTTTATATACGTAAATAGCGGAAGAAAACAGCTATTTGGAATCACTATAAATCTATGTTTGTGATTTTTTGTAAAAAAGGGAATGAATTATTTATAATAAAATAAAAAACTTATTTGAATAAAAGGAGAAATTTAAATGAGAAACATTTGGGATACATCTAGTAAAAAACTAGAAGATTTAACAGATGAAATGGTTGTTTCCGCTGAAAATAAGCTAGGCGTAAAGTTACCGAAATCATATATTGACTTATGTAAAATACAAAACGGAGGGTATTTAATTTATGATGCTTATCCTACTTCTGTTCCAACAGGTTGGGCAGAAGACCATGTTAGCGTTAACTACATAAATGGGATTGGAGAAAAAGGAATTCTATCAAGCGCTTATTACATTGAAGAGTGGGAATTACCAAAAGATATTCTGCTTTTATGTGGAGACGGACATTGGTGGATTGCGCTGGATTATAGACACACAAAAGAAAATCCACCAATCCTATACATCGATTTAGAATGGGAAGAAGATATTTTCATTTTAGAATTAGCTCCTGATTTTGAAACACTAATTAACGGCCTATTCGTTTATGAATATGAGGAGAATTGATGATTGAAAGATTCACAATATCAATCGTGTTATTTGAATGGAACTCTCATGATAATAAGTGCCTTTTTATTTCAAGGATAAGTAGGTGTTCATATGAAACTATACTTTAAGGATATTGAATTAGGTGATATTACAGAAGTATCCACAGACACACCGTGGATGTATGGGACGATTCACTTAAATGAAAATAGTAAGCCATTTCATGAATATTTTCACGGGATGGTTGATGAAGACAATGAATTCGATTTTGAAGTCGCAGATTCAGAATTTTTGGCGGAAAGTAATTGGTCTATTTTAGATGAAAATGAAGGTAAATATTTAGGGATCGATATACCGGCTATTTACATAGAAGATACAACGATCGCATGGCGCTGGAGATAAATTGACCGATGCCAAAAGATACTATCTATCCTAAAATAGATTAAAAAAAGAGTTTTTTATATGTGGAAAAACTTGATTTTAGAAATTGAAAACATACTGAAAAGCGTTGGTTATAAGCTGAATACACCCGCTCTAGATACTGAGGTTCAGAGATTAAGAGAACGTGTGATACCTTCAATCCCCCTTAACAAAGAAATAAGGAGTGTTTAAAGCAATGGGAAGATATCCACTGATTGCAATAATGAAAGAGTATGAGGATAAAGAAAATGTAATTTACAGTTTTGGTCCAAATACTGAATCTTGTATGTTATATCCAGATCTTTATAGTAGATGGAATTTTAAAGTTTTAAAGAATGAAACTAACCCTAATGAAGCATTTGTTTGTCTAGATGATATGCCGAAAAAACATATTTCCTTGTTGTATAAATGTATTCACAAAATATATGTTCACGTAAGAGAAAATGGTGGTATGGAAAATATGGATCAGATAGATTTCCCGGAATACCTTGAGTTTATTGTATAAGCTTTATAAAGTGAAACCTTAATCAGCGGCGGACTTAAGCCCTTACCTAACTTCTTTACTTTCACTGAACTTTGAGATGGGGGTCTTACTGTCCGTTAATGCTGGATAAGATAAGGTGGTTTTTAATCAGTTTATGGATCCATTTTCAGTTGCGGATTTTCGTTTGAGGCAAGATATCTATGAATATGGCTCAAACTTAGATGGTATAGACGATGAAAAAAACAAATAAAAGAAGAACGCCTATTAGTGAGGGTAAACGTTCTTCTGTTTTTGCTGGAAATTCAATTAAATTTCTTTTGGTGCTGGGAAGTCTGCGTGACTATTATCAGGTGCTCCAACATTGTATGCTAAGTCAGGGTTTGCAGGTGCCGGTACATCCCCATGATTAGCTTGCTGTGTAAATGAACTATTTAAACCAACAGATACGATACCAGCTAACGCTAAACCTGTTACCACCACACGAATTTTTTTAAACATTATTTTAATGCCCCTTTCTCAAACGTTTTTTCTTTTGCCTGTAATGCTGTGTAGAAGTACTCACTTGCTTTTACATGATTGTTTTCACCGTAAAATTTAACTGCTAGTTTTTCTGTATATTCTTGAGTGTAATTATATAGTGATTCTTTGTCGAAATAATTAATTCCTTCAAGAATAATCTTTTCTAATTCTTCTGTTGGAACATTATTATTTAGTGCTTTTAAAATAGTAAAGTGATGTATATATTCTTCATTATTCAATTCAGTACAAATGTTTAACCCATTTGTAAGTAATTCCTCAGCAATATTTATTTCACCTAGTTTATGATGTTCTCTAGCTTGTAGAAAAATCGCTTTAAAATGTGTCGGCATTTTTGTTGTAACTTCAGATAGATGACGAATTGCCAGTGCTGAAAGATTTTGACTTGCATACAACCAACCTAGATTATTACGTACTCTTAAAAGTAACGATTCTTCATTTTGTTTTTGTAAAATATTAATTGCCGAATTATACTTTTCTTCTGCTTGTTCGTATTGGCGAAGTTGCACACACGCTGCTCCTAGAACACTTTCACATGAAGCAATGTTCTTTTCATACCCTTTATGTTTAACAAGAATTTCTTTTGCTTTATTTACATATTGAATAGCTTCAATAGGTTTATAGAAATGTTGCTTAAAAATAGCAATCCTATAATAAAATTCAGCATATTCCAACTCATCATGTATATGTTTTAACAATTTCTCAGCTTTCTCATAATATTCACTAGCCTCATTATAGTTCGTTGTTAATGTGGCATGTATCGCTTTGAAAAAGTGATAGTAATACGAAAGAACCTCGTCAGAAGCTGTGTTACATGATTCAATTACATCAAAACTATTTTTTGTAATGCTTAAACTATCAGTTAACACCTTATATCTAAAATCTAGTAAAGAATAATATAACAATAGATTTTGATCTTCTTCGGCATTAACAATCTTCTCATCAATTTCTTCTTTCAATTCTGTCGCTTTCTCCACTTGCTGCTTCAGCATCGATTGATACCAAGCGTCTAATGAATGCTTAATCTGTTCTTTCGTTACTACATGTGCACTCATAGAATTTCTCCCCTCATTTCTTTCTGTAATTATCTAAATATTAACACTTTTCCACAAATTGTATATAATTTCTTTTCTGCATAAGTTGAGAAATAATTTTCAGATTTTTACCAGTACAATTACGAATTGAGTGAAAGAAAGGGTATTTAAATCTTATATTGAATTTATAAAGATATAAAATTATAGAGGTCATATACGGATGGTACTACAAAGAGTAAGTCTAATAACAATTGGTGCTTTTAACTTACCTGTTCTTCGGGCATTTTATAAAAGTCTAGGGTGGGAAGAGACCGAAATCAGTTCAGATACTTATGCGGCATTTAAAACGGCAGGTGTTATTCTTTCTATATTTCCTATTGAGGAATTAGCAAGAGATGCTGGTGTTTCCATTACTCAAGACGTAAACAGCTTTCGTGGTGTAACGTTTGCTATCAATGTAGATAAGCCTGAACAAGTTGATACAACAATTGAGGAAATTCGAAATGTAGGCGGAAAAATTTTAAGGGAACCAAGCGATGCTTTTTGGGGAGGAAGAACGGCTTATTTTGCCGATCCAGAAAACAATCTTTGGGAAGTAGCATGGAATCCTGATTCTATCTTTGATGACAGAGGAGCTATGCTTTCTTTCTAGATATTATTTGGATAAACGTAGACTATTAAAGTACCTTACCAACTAGTACTTTCAAACAAGGTAAAAAAGGACTAACAAAAAATGACAGTAGGATTTTCTGGAGATGTATTTTTCTATGAGGCAGGACACCCTGACTTTTTACACAGCTTTTTCTCAACAATGTCATACAGGTGGGAGTCCTCTCGAAAGATATGATAGAGGAAACAGCCGTAAACCAATTTGCCCACGAGTTTTTAAAATCTCGTGGGCAAATTGTAGGCAAGCAATGTTAGAAGTTTGCTAAAATCACTTGCCTCATAAGTACTATTTAGTTGTGAAAAGTAGGTTTATAAAACGAACGATTATCAAGGGCAAAGACACGCTCTGTGTATTCACCTGGTTTCGTGCGGCCAAGGGCACGATCCATCATGTTCATCTTCGCATCTAAATTATCGATGTAATGCAGGATTTCTGCTTCTTTTACTAATGGCGGTTTTGGGCTACCCCATTCGGCTTTTCCGTGATGAGATAAGACGATATGTTGAAGAATTAGTACTTCTTCGCCTTCAATTTTCAGTTCATCTGCGGCTTTTCCAATTTCGTTTACCATAATGGAAATGTGACCTAGTAGGTTTCCTTCTAGTGTATATGTTGTTGAAATCGGACCAGATAATTCAATGACTTTACCAAGGTCGTGTAAAATAACGCCTGCATATAGTAAATCTTTATCTAAAGATGGATATAGCGTAGAAATTGCTTTCGCTAAATCAAGCATCGACACAACGTGATACGCAAGTCCTGATACGAACTCGTGATGATTTTTCGTTGCTGCTGGATATTCTAAAAATTCATTTTGATGTTTATTCAATAAGTGTCTTGTCAGACGCTGAATGTTCGAATTTCTCATTTCAAATATGTACTGTGTAATCTTTTCTACCATATCTTCTTTTTTCACTGGAGCTTTTTCTACAAAATCTGAGATATCTGTTATTTCATTCGCATTTGCAACGCGGATTTGCTTCACACGAAGTTGAATGCGCCCTTTATAGTTTTGAATATCTCCAGCTACTTTTACAATCGTTTCGGCTACATATTGCTTCTCTACTTCTGGTGATACATCCCATAGCTTCGCTTCAATATCCCCGCTTTGGTCTTGTAAGATTACTGTTAAAAATGGCTTCCCATTACTTGCGATACCTTTTGTTGCTGTTTTAATTAGCAAAAAGACATCGACTTGTTCACCAACTTCATATTCTGCAATTTTCTTTTTCATCCTGATTCCTCCACCAACTTAAGTACTTTTAGTATAGCACACTACACCTTATTTTCTTTACGTTCATGTGTTAATTTTATAATCTGTTTTTCTGTAAAGAATGATAATAGATGGGCATGACATGTAAAGAAAATCACTTGTCTATCCTTCGCAATTTCTTTTATTAATTGGATTGTTCGTTCTGTTCTTATTGCATCAAAATGTACAAAGCTATCATCAATAATAAATGGATAATCATGTTCAAACGTCCGGGCTAGTGCAAATCTTAGTGACAAATACAGTTGCTCCGCTGTCGCCTGACTTAGTTCATGACTATAAAAACGCATACCATCACTTCGTTCTACAATAAACGGCTCACTTTCTGATGGCGAAAAAATCTTACTATACTTCTCACCTGTTAAGTATACAAAATACTCCTCGGCCTTTTGTAGAATACGGGGCAGCTGTACTTCATGATAATATTGCTTTGTTTTTGTTAACACCGTTTTAGCAGTCGCGTATGCAGCCCACTTTTTCACTTGCTCACGTACATGCGATTTTTTCATTTCCCATTCATGTAATAAGTCACCGTACGTACTACCTTCTTCTAAATTCGCAATCTCCACGCGATGCTCCGCAATACTCTCGGTCAATTTCTTCTCTTCTGAAAGGAAGCCTTGTATACGAAGTTCTTCTTGATTTAAGTTTTCTTCATATCCTTTCACTTGGTAGTGTTCCACTAATGATAAGCTTGTTAAACGCTTTTCTAACATATCAATTTGAGGTGATAGCCGCTCTACTTGCTTCTCTGCCTCCTCAAGCTTTTCTGCTCTCTTACCAAGCTCTAAAAACATTTCTTCATTAGTAACTGCTGCCATTTCTAAGAGCGCATCTCGTTCTACTGTAAGTTGTTTTACTTGGTGCTGCAGTACTTCCCGCTCTTCTTTCCAATCAGCAAGCTTTCCTACAAGTTGCTCCTTCTTTTGCCCTTTTTCTTTTTCCTTTTGAATGCGATCACGAATCATATGAAGATGATCACATTCTGTATTTCTCATAACGTTCTCTAGTTTATGTTCAAACTGCGAAATCATTTCATATAATATCTCTTTTCGCTCCGCCATCTTTCCTACTTCGCGATATAACTGTTGCATCTTTTCCACACGTTCAAATGCTGATAATACATGCGCATATGTATAAAAACTTGGGAACGAATAACGCGCATTATATGTATCGACTTGCTCTCCCACATGAAACGTATCTCGCTCCCATTCTTCATATGCAGAAACCACTCTTTCATAGGTTCTTTCAATTTGTTGTAACTTATAAGACTCTCGCTCAAATAATTTACGTATTTCTTCATCTTTTTCTACTTGATAACGAATAGATAGTGCCTCTTCATTTTGCCTTCCACCTGCACTTTGCTGCAGCGAGAGCAGTTCTTCTTGTAAGCTATCTGAAGAATTATCTTTATACAAAACAAGTGCAAGTACAATTAAGACAAAAAAGATAACACTCGTAAATAACAACGCACGATTATCTAGAAATACACTTGTCAGCAATATCACTGTATTAACAGCTAACAAAAGGAAACAAATCGTCTGCCAACGCTTTTTCTTTTCCCGCGCGGTTTTCATTCTTTCTTCATATTTACGCTTAATGCGCTCCGCACCAGTACCTATCAAGACTGTATCTTGAAACGACTTTTCTTTTTCTACAAGGTTCTGCCGCTCTTCATCCGATAACATCTGCTTCCGAATATGCCCTACGTTTTCTTCCTGTTCTTCTAATTGCTCCTGCGCCACTTTAAAGCGCTCATCAAGCTGCTCTTTCCGATTATCTAACTCTCTCGCCTTTTGCACCGTTTGCGTTATCATTTCTTTTGCCGCAAGGCTTGTATCAAATGACAGTACCTTTTCTTTTTCAAAAGTAGTACCAATTTGCTGCTCGAGCTCTTCTATCTCTTCTTTCATATTCCCGATGCTTACTGTAATATCGCGCATTTCTTGGCGCGCATTTTCATATGACATATGCTGCATACGAAGTTCTTCTACATAACTATCTTTTTGCAACAGTTCTTCTTGTACTTCTATCCCATCCAATTCCGATTGCACCATTTCCATCCGTTTCTGGATTGAATCAAGTTGCACCAAAAGCGGCTCCAGTTTTGCTTTTATCGTTTCATAACGTTCTACACCTCGAACTGGAAACGGATTCTTCTGCTCTTCTAGCGCTTTTTCATACGCTTGTTTTTCAATGACAAGAGGTTGTAGCGTGGCCAACACTTCATAGTCTTGCTTACGTTTCTCTGCCATCTCTTTTTCATCCCGAATGTGAGCAAGACGCCCTTCACTTTCTTTTAACTGCCCCATTAGCTTTTCATACGTACCAATTTTCCCTTGCCACGCCCCAAGCTTTTCTTGCAGTTTCTTTATTTCTTGAAGCGACACATTAATCTCCGGCTTACGGCCATTCGGCTTAAAACGCTGCTCCATTTCTTTTTCTAGCTTTTTATCTAACTGCAAGAGCGCATCACTTCCAACTGCACTCGCCGAAAACAAATAATTTCCGATTTCAGCTTCTCCAACATGATGAATATTTTGGAGACCATGCATATCAAACGAAAAGACAGAATCAAACAGGTTCTCATTCATCCCGCTTAGCAGAGTCTGCAGTACTTCTTCACCAGCTGTTTTTCCATCTTCAAAGTAAACCGTCACTTCTCCAGCAGCCGTTTTCGGAAGACGCTCGATTTTGAGTCTTCCATACTGCTCCGTCATAACGGTCACCCTACCGCCGTACTTCCCGCCTTCTTTCAGTTCGTAGCGTCTTTGCCCTCTCATTGGAAAACCAAATAAAATACTCTTCATAAACGAACGAATCGTCGATTTTCCCGCTTCATTTTCACCGTACAACACCGTCAGCAATGAAAGATCCATTTCCACATTTTCTAATTTCCCATAGCCATAAATATGGAGTTTCTCAATTCTCATTTTTTATCCCTCTCTTGCTGGAATAATTGCTCTAATATAATATTTTCCGCTTCCTTTTGAATCTCTGCTTTCTCCTCTTCTGAAAAAGACTCAATCACATTACGCGCGACAGGAGATGTCCAAATCGTTCGCAGCACCGCATCCATATTCGTAAAGGATTCTAGTTCTTGCAATACACTACCAACAAAATGATTTTCCTCTTTTAAACGCTCGGTTTCAGCAAATGAAATCGTCTCATTCTTCCACTTCATTACATATACAAAATCTCTACGCTCTTCTCCCGCTGCCAAAATATGAAAAATCTCTTCCACACGTTTTTCATCACGTAAATAAGAAGCTAGAGGGCCTTGGCCAGTAAACACAGCTGTCAGAAGAGTTCCCTCCTCTTCTTTACGCCATTCGTTCAGCGCTTTTGAACAAGCCGTCATAAGGTCATCAACTGTCTGTAGTTCATCGATACTAATTTCCATTTCTCCCCAAACTACATCTGCCGTACTAAAGAAAGAACAATTCGCCTTTCGCTCTGTAATCTCAACAAGATACGCTCCCTTTTCTCCCGTTTCCTTCCGGTGGCGCCCTTGTATATTACCTGGATAAATGATATATGGCTCCTCTGCTAAAATCTCGCGTTTATGTATATGACCAAGAGCCCAATAATCAAACCCTTTCTCCTTCAGCTCACGAATTTGAAACGGCGCATAGCGATTATGCTCTGCATCGCCACCTTCCACACTTCCGTGAAGCATCCCAATATGAAAAGGCGCATCGCTCATTTTTTCATACTGCGCTGTCATATTATCCGTGACAGCTTGTTGTAAATAACTAAACCCATAAATAGATGCAAGCAGTTCACCATCTTTATAAAACGGCTTCGCTTCTACATATGGCTCTGTAAACACATGAACATTCTCAGGAAACTCAATTGCCGCCCAGCTTCCTCCTAAATGATCATGGTTACCATGAATGATATAAACAGGAATGTCATACTGCGAAAGGCGCTTCATTTGCTCTCTCACAAACACTTGCGCTCTAAGACTTCTCGTTTCCGCATCATATAAATCTCCCGCAATCAGCATGAAATCAACGCGCTCTTGAATCGCTTTATCGATAATACGTTCAAATGACTGAAACGTACTTTGCTTCATTCTCTCCCAAACAGATGACGACACATTCATTTCCATTCCTTTAAACGGACTATCCAAATGTAAATCTGCCGCATGTATAAACTTTACTTCTTTCACAATGTAACGTCCTTTCTCCGTGATACTCAGTCTTATTTTAGCACGATATATCACAGATTTCTTTTGTATAATTGTTCGTTTTACAGTTGAATAGCTTTAACATTCTGATTGTTTATTCTAGAGGGGATTTTCATGGTTATATACAAGAACCATTTTCGAAAAAGATGGCTCAAAGTACTAGCTAGATCATTTGAGGCTATGATTAAAACGAAAGTAAATTCAAAAGGTAAAACAAACAAGCTGGTTTCCACCAGGTCACCTTCACTAATTTTATGTAAAGATGACCTGATAATGAGAGGATTTAGTCGGCTGGGGGAGTTACTTTCCAAGGATTTTCTTTGCAAGTGTTTGGTGGGAAATCGACTGGTAAATCATCTGGTGCATTCCCATAACTACAACCGCAATTGTTTTTAGAAGATTGCACTTTATCTGGAGTTATATTCCATTGTGTTATACTATCTTGTTTATCTTTTGTATATGAACGGTATCTTGCTTTTTTATGCAGAAAGTGTTTCTCTTTTATTTTAATCACCTCTTCTTTTTTGTTTTAATTTAATCTTTTTACTAACAATCAGGAAGATCACTAATTGAATTATAAGCATCATTAATTTGTTTTTGGGTTAATTGAGTGGATACATTGTTTATTAATGGAACGTGCATAATATTATCTTCAGCATCAACATGTTCTAGACCAAAAACATGTCCTAGTTCATGCGCAAGGATTAGTGGGCTATTAGAAAGTACATTATCTCTAGGATTTGCAATAAGAATGCTTGGACTATAAATGTTAGGACTCCAAATAGGGGCGCATCCTTGTACTATGGTACCGTTATCAAGTGTTATTGGTCCATTTATATAGAATACAGCAATATCTACTTCATTTGGTTCTGGCCATGGTCCTGTACCATAAGGTCTGCTATCTAAATCAGCTTGGAAGTTTTCAGGGAGATCTTCAAACACAGTAAATTCACAAGGGAAAGTTTGATCAGGAAGAACTACTGGACCATCTACTGGTACTCTTACAATTCTACTGCTGTCCGCAGGATCTCGAAAACGATATCTTATATCAATACCAGCCCCTACTTTCCAAATCCGATTTACCCAGCGTACATGTTCTCTAAACTGAGCATCTGTTATAGTTGACCCAGGTGCAATATAAAAGTCGATTACAACACAAGGCATTTCATCATCTCTATATATAGAATAGGTTGTACAAATGGTGTACTACTATTAATAGATGCAGCTTGTCCATTTTAGGTAACGGCACTTGCGTATATTCGTACATTATCAGTAAATAATTGATTTAAAAATTTTGGGTAGGCTCCTATCTCTAAAAATCAATTTATATAACGGATATATCATATGAAAACACATGAGAAAATTACATTTTACTAAAGAGAAAAAGAGATTTTACTGTTTTGCTAGTGGGGAATTTATGTATCATTATGATGTTGTTCACCCAACTGAACGGTTTACGATTTACGCTTGATCCCTGCACATTGTATGGGGATTTTTTCATAAAGAAAAGGCACTCAATGAGTGCCTTCCTTCAGTTCTTTAGTTCACCAATTGTTTTTCTGTAGGGTTTCAACATGATTAATGAAAAAATATAGAGCAGATCTATAATAAAATAATAGCACTATGTTACCTGATGTTTTCATGCAATTTTACATATGGGGTGTTTTTTACCCATCCCCCTCCTTTCTCTTCAAAAATAAAGTAAATACAAAAGCCCTTCTACTTATTACCGATCATGTCACATATTTCTTTGCATATTCTAAAGATTTATGACAAAATAGTTATAAGATTCTGATTTTAATCTTTGGAGGGAATTTTCATGGGAGTATATATTCTAACAGTCTTTGAAAAAGATGGTTCCAAAATGCTAGACGAATCATTCGAGGCGACAACAGAAGCAGAAGCGAAATCAAAAGGGACATCCATTTTACAAGAAAAAGGATTGCATGAAAAAACACATCGCTGCACATCTTCAGCAGGAAAACTCGTTTTATTCCAGCGCTAAAAAAAGAAGCGTCATCCGCTTCTTTTTCATTCTATTTCTTCATCACACCACGTAAATACCACATCTAGAATCCGATTACCAATACGCACGCGTCTATTCCACTTTCCAGTTTGAATTTGGCGCTGCAGTTCATCTTTCATCTTTTCTGTCCAGTCGTGAATGGTCCCATTCCCGTCGTACGGATATATGCTAGGAAACTCTTCCTGCAGAAGACTCAGGCTTTCCGCATCCAAATGAAAATGGAAATAGTAGTTCGCCGTAAGCGATGGTTCCTGCAATTTTAAAAACGGATCGTCAATTTGCTTTCTATTTCGGTAGAAAGTAAATATATTCACCTTTCCGCTCGTAATTTGGTCAATTTGAATTTCGTGCTTCTCTATAATCACGTCGCGCCCACCTCGTTATATACTACCTTTAGTATATATGTCTTTTGCATCAAAGTTAACCATTTTCACACGAAATTCATTTCCTTCATCTACATCCTGAACCTCCAAAATCAGAATAAATTACAAAAACAAATTTGAAGGGGAGCGATTACATGTATTTCGGTAGCAAAGGTTGGTACGTAAAAGAACTAAAAAAATTAGGTATCCGTACTTATGAAGGTAAAAAACTAGAATCTTATCGTACGCATGTTTTGGCTAGTTTGCTTGAGAGAATGAAGAGAGAGTCAGCTTAATACAAAGAAAGAAGCAACGTTTTATGGCGTTGCTTCTTTTCTCTTTTTTTGTTCAATTAGCCGTCTACTCTCATATTTAAAAATTGAACAAGTTGATCATTTAAATAACTTGTACTATACGAAAAATCATTTTGATACCACTCAATAATTATGCCAATTATCGCATTCGCTTGATAAGAAGAATAAAGCGAATGATTAACTCCTTCTTTAAGCAAAGCTTCTTGATCTTGAAGTAACAATTTCTTTATTTCCTCGAACAGTAAATAGTAGTACATTAATGGAACCTTTTTGGAAAAAATAATTCTGTAAAATGATTTGTATTTTTCGATATGATGAAAAATCCGAATGGTAGAAGGATCTAAGTTACTAGTTCTCAATACTGATACATGGCGATAAGGTTCTTGATAAGAACATGCCAAATCTGCTGTAATTTCCTTAAAATATTCCTCAAATAAATCTTCTATTTGTGTATAATGCAAGTAAAATGTGCCACGATTTATTTTTGCTTTTCTACAAATTTCCGAGATTGAGATGACTTCTAGACTTTTTTCGTTTAATAATTCTAACAATGCATTATGTAACGCCTCTTTTGTTTTCACAATACGCATATCTGTACGCATCATTTTTTCACCTCTTATTAAACACATCTCTTACTATGTGTTAATTATTGAACAGTTATCGTTATTTTGCTCATTGTAAGCGTTCTTTTATATGATTATAATTTTTATTGAACAACTGTTCAATAAAAAGACAAAGGGGGCCGTTTCAGATGAGATTAAAAGGAAAAGTAGCAATTGTCACTGGTGCTGCATCAGGCATGGGGAAAGCTATTGCAGAAGGTTATGCAAAAGAAGGAGCAAAGGTCGTTGTATCAGACTTAAACTTAGAAGGGGCTCAACATGTAGTACAGGGAATTAAGGCTATAGGTGCAGAAGCCATTGCTGTTCAAACAAACGTGACTTCCGATGAGGATCTACAACGTCTTTTTGATGAAACAAAACAAACTTATGGAAAATTAGATATTCTTGTTAATAATGCCGGCATTATGGATGGAATGGAACCTGTTGGTGAAATTTTAGACGAACGCTGGGAGAAGGTTTTCTCTGTTAATACGGTATCTGTCATGAAAGCAATGCGGATTGCAGTAAATCTATTCTTAGAACAAGGACACGGCACAATCGTCAATAATATTTCCGCTGGCGGATTATACGGTGCACGTGCTGGTGCTGCTTACACAGCATCTAAACATGCAGTCGTTGGCCTAACAAAAAACACTGCCTTCATGTATGCGGACAAAAACATTCGTTGTAACGGAATCGCTCCTGGAGCAGTCATGACAAACATTGCTTCTTCAATGACTCATTTGAGCGAATTTGGTATGAGCCGCCAATCATTAGGTATGGCAATTAATCCACGCGTTGGACAACCAGAAGAAGTTGCACAACTAGCTATCTTCTTAGGCTTAGACGAGGCTAGCTTCGTAAACGGACAAGTCATTGCTGTAGACGGTGGCTGGACTTCATATTAATGTTCATGAACACCTATTATATTCACCTTTCCGCTCGTAATTTGTTCCATTTGAATCTCGTGCTTAAGCTAGAATCATATCGTACGCATGTATTGGCAAGTTTGCTTGAAAAAGCAAAGAGACAATCTGCTTAATACATGAAAAGAAGCAATGTTTTTTGACGTTGCTTCTTTTCTTCCAGTCAATTACATAACAAATAGAACTTTTCTAATTGATTAGCTATCGTTTCATACGAATACTTAAAACTTATACCTTATACGAAGAGAGGAACTATGCAATCTCCAATCATTTTGTGTGAATCACACTATTCTACTCTCAGGGCCCTTTTCTTATCATGCCGTTTTTATTTCAACAAGGAAATCATAATTTTCTCTAACTCAGTCTCATTTAAAACATCATCAATGATTACAACTTGATAAGCACCGTCCTTTCCTTTTGCAGGAACAATCATCTTCATCCCCTTTACATTGCTTCTTCTGCTGTTTAGCCGGTACATCTGTACGTGCATTTAATAAAGATAAAAACGATAAACGGATATAAAAAAATGGCTTCGATACAATATCGAAACCATCTTTTAAACATCTCTTTATAAAATTATCTATTCTATAGAGATAGTTTATTCATTTATCTAATATGTATTTTATATACGTACAGCCGTACCACTTACAGCAACCATTAACATTCCGTCACGAACAACCTCATAGTCTACATCAACGCCAACAATTGCATTTGCTCCTTTTTGCTTCGCAAGTTGTTTCATTTCTTCAATCGCAATATCACGAGCTTCTTTTAATTTACTTTCATATGCGCCAGCGCGGCCACCGACAACATCACGAACAGAAGCAAATAAATCACGTACAATATTTGCGCCCATAATCGCTTCACCATTTACAATATCCACATACTCAATAATTTCTTTACCTTGAATTCCAGAAGTTGTTGTTACAATCATTACTGACACTCTCCTATAATTTATAAAAATGTATTTGCGTTTCTTATACCTGTATTATTACATGAAAAAAATAAATAAACTATTTACTAACCTTACAAAAAGGTGACACTTTTGTAAGAATTATAAGCAAAAAGAACAGCGTCACTTTCGCGGACTCTGTTCTTTTTATTTTTCCTATTAAACGCTCTCTCTACTTTTCCTAATTTCAATTATGTATAAACTATAAAGGAGCACCCCTAGCCCTAGAATTTTTTCATTCTTAGACGCATTGGGACCTAGTGTAATAGTAGGTACGTTTAACCCCATAAACCTTTCACTCCATTCTATAGGCATATACCCTTGCTTACCGATTGCTAATGTACGTCCATCTGTTGTACGGAGAGTTGTTTGAATAAAATCAACCTCAACTTTTACATCAGATAACTTCGTTTCTTTATCCGTCATCAAAGAGCCACGTATCGAGCCAAAACTTTGTATCATTTTCTCTTTAAACATACCAAGCTGGTTATAATTCGAATCATAGATTACCCAATCATATCCGTCAGCTCCAGTATGAAAATATGCAAGAATTTCCCCGCTACTCGTTTCTAATCCATAAACATCTTTATTTCTCAAAAAAGGTATCACTGAAAAAAGAATGTTAGATGAAATGATCTTTGTTCCAGCAACATATCCCCCATCTGGATGATATAGGCCAAATTGTTTATTCTGTTTAGGCAATTCTAATACGACAAACGTATCGACATCCCAAAACGTTACATTACTTTTCACCGTATTCTTTTGTATCAAGTTTCCTTTTCGTAATTGCCAAAATCCAATTCCGAAAAAAACAGAAGAAACAAGAACAATAAAGATAATGTGTCCCCAATTCACAAATCCCCAAGTCCCGTATACACACCATAGCGCAAACAGAAAAATACCTGTTCCAATAAGAAGTTTAAACTTCCCTTTCCGCTTATAATAATCAAATAGTTCCATTT
This sequence comes from Bacillus sp. AFS023182, assembly GCF_002560575.1. Taxonomy (NCBI): domain Bacteria; kingdom Bacillati; phylum Bacillota; class Bacilli; order Caryophanales; family Bacillaceae; genus Bacillus; species Bacillus sp. AFS023182. The sequence continues at coordinate 142,590 of NZ_NTRO01000010.1, forward strand.
CTACATCCCTACCCCTTATTTGTATGTCTTAACTATTAATCTATCAAAAATAGATGAGATTCCCTAGAAAAAAATGGATCCGATTTAATATCGAATCCATCTTTAAATATATAATTTTAAGCGCTCTCATTAAAACCGTTCATTCATTGGGTTTATTAAAAGGTAAGTTCTTTCTATGTTTGGATTTAAGCCATTACATAAGTGGTGTTAAAGCCGTGCATAGGACGAAAAAAGGGCAACTCATTTTATCGGATAAGCCTGTCCAGAACCACAAAACCCCAAGACAGAGAAAAGGAATTTTCACTGTCTTGGGGTTTTATCATTTTAAAGGAGCTTTTTGGGAAGCTCTGTTTAATCAATTTTCTCTACCACATCTAGGCGAATTATTTTCAAATCGTCTGTTTTAATTGCAAATGTTGAAGTAGATGATGCTTTAACTTTTGCCATGTGTAAATGTATTTGTTATTTATTATTCACGTACGTATCAAACCATAAATGGATATATCCAGCTGTAATACGTTGCGCTTCGATTAAGCGTTTTCCCGTTACCGGCGTTACCTCAGCACGCCACTTATCAGCAGAGTCTTGTGATACAGCAGCTTTTAGGAACCAATTTTTCGTATTACTATTAACAATTGATGGGAAATCAGCTTTTGCAGCAGTAGCTGAAGCATGAACCCACTCTTCTGGATTTACACTTTTCCAATTCCAATAACCATTTCCATCTGTTACCCTATAATTGTCTTTCACCGTATCAACGAAGTTTTCATATTTTGAATGGAAGCCAAATGGATGCGAAATGTTAGTAAAGTTTGCTGCATGCATAGGTTGATTAACATCCCCTAAATAATGAAGTGATAATCCTAAATAGAAGAATGCATTTTTCAGATCTTTATTTTGATAAGCTTCACCAGCTAATTTAAAATATTTCGCTCCTGTTTGCTTTGCCTGTTTAGCAAATGGAATATACGTTTTTCCTGAATCAGGATCATAGAAGTGTGAAGCAAATGTAGAATTATCATAGTATGGGTTTTCATAATCCGCAGAGTAAATACCTTTCTCTAGATCTGTACGCCATTCATTTAATAGAGCTGTCTCATTTTGCTTCACAACAGTCGTATTTTGGTACATAATATCAATGGCTCTGTTTACAATCCATAAATGAGAACT
>NZ_NTRO01000110.1:0-11791 GCF_002560575.1 Bacillus sp. AFS023182
TCTAAAATCGATAATTTATCCTCTTCATGTTCTCAATGTAAATGTGGATCTTCTAGCTGTAAAGAAACAATAGGTGACTCTAAGGAATCTTGTAGTATCGCATTTAAAAACGCGATGAGAATATCCTCACTACCATTTGTACCAAATAATTGCTTAAAAGCAAAATGGACATGCAAACTTATACAAATATGAATCAAATTTCTAAACTCACTTTTGGCATCAATTTTTGGAGCACTAAAAAGTTACAACATTCAATTGTAATTATCCCTAATTAATATGGTTCCAAAACCTTTACTTTTTGGGACGGTTTTATTGTAAAAGTAAAACTAAGTTGATGCCACTTTATAATTTGTAAAACTGCTCATTAAATATCCGTACAAAAAAGCAGTGATATCACTGCTTTTTTGTAAAACTCGTATGTTGAATAAAAAATCCCCTCACAATTTGTGAAGGGTTCAGTATAAATTGAAAGGGTAATTCCATTTTAATATGTAATAGAAAAACTCGTATTGATAAAATTCACTTTCTTAACTTAGTTTTATTCTTTTTGTAAACTAATTTCTTTAAATTCATCGTTTCATCATACATTTTAAAGTTTTTTACGAGTGGCCCAAAAAAGAACGAATCGTTGTCGTACTCCTTATAGGAGATTAATAGTATTATAGTTAATATATTAATGTAACTATTTATCAAATTGTTATTTAAGTTAAGGGGAATAAGATTTCTAAGGTTACGTTAATTCATTTATAGAAAAAAATGAACGAAATCGGAATGGGGGTTAATCATGGGATTCTTTAGTCGGAAAGCGGTATGTGGTGTTTGTGAAAGTGAAGTGGGATTACATAGGTACAAAGTGAAAAAATCTAACGCCTGGGTTTGCCCAGATTGTTTGAAAGAGGCTGGTGGCGTTGGTGTTGTGCCTGTAAATAAAGTTACGATTGAAGAAATTAAAGCTACAATCGATGCAAAGGCAAACAAACTGAGTGATGATCCAATGTCAAGTGCTGAAGGAATGTATCAGTACTGTCTAGATAATAAATTCGGTTCAGGGTTTAATCAAAAATGGGGCTTAAAACACTTTGGCATACTCGAAAAGAATTTAATGCAAGGTGAAACAGTTCTTATGACGTTTATTGGAATACATAATTACAAATCAGTGACAAAACACGATAGTAATTTTGCCTATGCGATTACCAATAAACGCATCTTATTTGGACAAAAAACTTTAAGTGGTGAAAAATTTAAAGCAGTAGCTCATGAAAAAATAAATGATATTACATTTGAAACAGGAATTGTATTTGGTGTTTTAACGATCGATACACCACAAGAAAAATTTAAAGTAGCTTTAGATAAAGCTTCGGCAACATCTATTAATAATAGTATCCATCAGGTACTGGATACATTAAAGAGTAACAATATTGAAACGCAACCGATATCAATAACTGCTGCTACCTCGGCTGCAGATGAGTTGATGAAATTTAAAGAACTATGTGATATGGGTGTAATTACAGAAGATGAATTTAACGCTAAGAAGAAACAGTTACTATATATATAAACAAAATTTAGTTAATTGCTAATGTCTTATAAGAGGTCTCGCCAACAAAGGACTTTTATAAAAAATAATAGATAAAAAATTGAATTTTAAACCGGGTTGGAAATAAAGTTTGATCCTTGTTGTACTAAAGCACCTTTTAATTGAATAAACACCCTACTAAATTTGCAGGGTGCGTCCATTTTCTTAAAATATTTCCTTTGCATCAGAAGGTAAATTTCTAACATGTTTAAGGTATTTAGTCATGTTTCTATCATCATCAATAGGGTATGTGAAATAAAAATGTTCAGCGACATCTTTAGATAGGATTCTAAATAATTCACAAGTAACAAATATTGATTCCCATATATTTTCATAATTAGAATCAGAATAGGTTTCTTTGTACATTTTCCAATATGATTCTGGAAGATACTCCTTAAAATATTTCCCTAACTTTCCTGGTGAGACTTGAAAATCTTCTTGTATCCCAATCCACCAAGTAACCATTTTATCTAGAGAATCTCTCGTCGTATATTCAAACATTAATTTTGCATATGGGAGTTCATCACGCCAAATTCCTTTTGCAACGTTTTGTAAACACCACCAAAAATTGTTTGTATAACTATTATATTCACCATTGGATGGCTTTTTGACATAGTAATCTATATCTGTAGGATAAGGGATTGCTGGCAAAAGATTATCTTTGTCCATTAAGGGAAGAGTGAGCTTCTCTTTTTCATACTCTTCAAACATGACTTCTTTTGTTTGAATACGAAGATCTATACGATTTCCATCTATAAAGAGCATTAAAAAACCATAAGATTTAGTGAAGTCGAAATCAAATTCCCTACCAAAATCATTTTTGTCAGGTTCTTGCATCATGATTAAATCTCCAAAAGCATTAATCCATGTCTTATCTTTTATAAAAGATGTTGTTTCTGTCACAACATAAACAACATCATAATCCTGAAAAATATCTTTTGGTACATTAGGGTTTGTTCTCGAACCATTCAAATAGACTGCTCGAATACGTTCATCTTCCTTAGCTACGTTGATTATAAGCTCCATTATTTCATGTTCATTTCTCATTTAATTCTCCTCCTATATGTAGTTAGTTTTGCATGGAAAATTATAAATGGAGGAGCTCGTGTATGATATAAACCTAATCTAATAATTATAATTTATAATTTATTTAAGATTTTTTTCATCTAACCTTCCTTTTCTATTTAGAGCTAGCTTTTATATAAGTTATTTCAGCATTTGTTCGCAGATTCCTTTTTTATAAAACTCCTTTATTCGTCTAAGTTGGATTTAATACGAGAGATATAGTAAGCTTTCTTATCATGTATATGTTGAAGATCTTTGAGGTAAAATATCCTAAATCTCGAATACACAAATCATTTGCTTTCACAGTCGGAACGCACAAAGAACCGTAGGTTCGATCATGTTGTTTACCTGGGCCTGTATGAATGTGAAGAAACTGTCCGCTTAAAAGATCATATTCAAGTTGAATTTTCACACCAGCCTTATGGCTACAACCTCCTGCACCAGGATAAGCCGATGAAAATACATCTGGAAGTTTAGCTAATACTTGTTGTAGAAACTGCACGGCTGCGGAGTTAAATCTTTGAATTAGTCCTTGAGGACTTATGAGTACTTCTGTTGATACTTCTAAACAACTACATAACTAGGTTAAGGAAGTTTCTGCTACACTTTGGCTTAGCCATACGCATAAAGCTATTAAATCTTTAGCTTAATACTTACTAGTTCGCTGAACAAAACCAACATCTCTAGCAAGATTCCGTAAGGTATTTGGAGATAAAAAACTTTGAATCTCTTGAGCAAATAGTTGTAATTCATCAGATACAGGAATAGACATACAAAAACGCCATCCTTTCCTATGATTCTACAGAAAGAATAGCGTATTTTTTCATTTTAGGGGGTATTTTATTCTGCTAGTTTAATAGCGATATGGCGCTACCTCATCCGTGTATAAGAGAGTATCCTTTATTTTGATTGGGTAATTATTTAATATGTAATTTTTCTTTTACTTTTGAAGGTAAATCATCTTTTTGAACTTCTTCATAAGAAGTTACTTCTTTATGGTCTATTTCTACATTACTGTCATCTTTGTGCCTGACGTAAAGGCGTATAAAGGCATCCTCTTTAAGAGGTGTGTCTATTGGTTTTACACTTCCAAATGTAACTGTTTTTTCTACTCCATCTTCATTATAAGTAGATAAAGTATAGAAACGCTGGTTACCTTTTATCTCACCCTTATTTGTTATTTGTACATAGTATTGTTCTGTTCCCATTCTAGATCTCTCACATCCTATAGCAAAACTAGAAAACAGTGCGAATAATATAAATATAACTAATGATTTCTTCATATAACTCTCTCCTTACCTTTGTATATGGAAATTATAGTAAAGGATTTATAGTGAAGAAATTGATTTTAGTGACATTAATATTACAAAATTGTAAGGTTTATTAGGGGTAACCATACATGCCCATCAAGTTAGGAGTTTTAAGTACACCCTAAACAAAAATTTTCTTTCTCTGCAGATAGAGGTCACCTTACATCACCAGCATTTCGGAGAATAGCCACGCTAAGGATTATTTACACAGTAACAAATTGCAAAAAAAAGAAGACGGTAAACCCGCCTCCTTTATCTATTACCATGGAAGATCAGCTACTTTGAAATAAAGTTCGATTAAAAATAGCACACAATTACTACTCAAATTGGTAAGGAGTATAGAAAATAGTCTTACCTAAATCAAGTTAAATGTTAAGCATCAAAATTAGCATTTTGGGAAAGTCTCACGTACTGACCATTTCTTTCATCTCTAATGACAGCTCCTAACTGAGCTAAATCTTCTCGTAGATATTTAGCATCTGCCTTTTTCTTTTCTTTCAATGCACGGTCTCTAGCATAAAGTAATACATTTATTTTTTCGGAAAAGTCAGTATGTCCTAAAATCCATCGTTGATATTGGCTACTAAATGGATCCGTTTCATTCCATGGATATTGATATTTATTAAAAGCTTCTCGTACAGTATCCTTCTTCACTTCAATAACTTCTCTATATAATTCATTACTCTTTTGTCCAATGATAATTAAATGCTTATTTTCTATATAGATTGCTAAAATGTCCTGTTTCTCAATGATATTTACTTTTTCTCTAAATTTTAACTGTAAATTATTGTAGGAAATTGTAACTTCAAGACTCTCATTTAAAATAATAAAGCCTAATAATAAACCTGCTATTGTTCCAATAACAGTGGCAAGACTTGAAACCCATAAGCTGTTAAAGAATGTAATGAGTAAAATTAACTTTTCCATTGGAACTACTGGAAGTTTTAGTATCCAATTGGCAATGATAGGAAGAAACCAACCAATCAAACCGCCTAATATCATGGGCACTAAAACAATAATTGCTTTTTCGGACTTACTATGTCCAAGAAATGTTTCTCTCTCTATCATAATACCTATCCTCTCTATTAAAATAGTTATAAACAATATTTTGGAATTATATATCGACATATAAGTCGCAGATATGCAGAATACAACATGGCCGCTACTGGCTTAATCTCTTTGTTTTAAACCTCGCATGTGTTAGGAAAAGGTCCTGACCGCTTCTGTGAACGGCCAGATGCTCTCGTCCTCCTCTAAAAAGAAAGGGGTTTTTATGTCATTTTATTAACTTATATATAAATGATTTTTTGCTTTCATTATTTAACTATTTTCAACATGCTTTTTATCAATTCTTCACTATAATTTTCTAAACTCATTTTATTTTGGGAAGATATCAAAGATTCCGCTATCGACCCTTGAATAATTGTTGCGGTCACTTGAATATTAAAATCTCCAAATTCTTTTGATTCTTGCCCCTGTAAGAGAATTTCTTGTAATAAATCCTTTATTAAATCTTCTTCATCGTCTTCTAGTAAATAATAGGGAATACGATCTGGTGTTCGTGCATTAAAAACTATTTCAATTAAAGCGATATTATTTGTTCGGTTTATAACCTGATAAGCTAAACTTGCTTCGATAAATGCTTTTAATTTTTCTGTAGATGCTTGTTTTTGACTAACTCTTGTATTAATAAATAACCATTCTTGTTCAACTAAATACATTAAAGTATTGTTCATCAAATCTTCTTTACCAGAAAAGTGATAAGAAATTAGCCCTGTACTTATGTTTGCTTTTTTTGCTATTTTCGACAAACTTGTACTTACATACCCAACTTCTCTTAAAACTTCAACAGCTGCCTTAATTATTTGTTCTCTTCTTGCTTCTGTTATAAAAGATTGTCTGTCTTCCATAAGAATCACCACCTTATAAATTCCCAATCGTTTTTAATTGAACATTCATTTTTTTGATTGAACGTTCAATTAATTGGATTGTATATTTTTTTCCTATTCTTGTCAAATCTAATTTTATAGATTATATCTTTAAAGTCTCTACGACCTCTACAATGCGAATTCTATATGGTGACCCCTACTACATAATCGGACTAAGGGATCACTTGCGACTCGTTGACTAATCCAGATACAAATGGTAGCTAAGTCTAATCCAGAAAACTTACGTTTTCTCTTTACAAACCCAAGTTCTCTTGCAAGTTCTTCTAAAAATACAGGTGTCACATATCGTTGTAATTCCTCTGCAAATGGTTGTAGTTCATCTTGAATCGAGAGATTCATCAAAAAACGTCATCCTTTCTAATCTAGATTATTTAGAAAGGATAACGTTTTTTGGTACTTGAGGGTATTAAAATCTCTTAAGTTGATGGGCATGTATGGTGACCCCTTTTAAGTGAAGTTATAAGTTGGAAATTAATCATTGGATTAATTTTTATACTAATGGGAGTTTATATAACTAATCGTAAAATCAAGTTAAATGTTCCTATTAAAAATCTACAAAAAGAATCCTAAATAATTAGGATTCTTTTTGTATTTTCCAAAGTAAACTTTTATTAAAAAGTTTACTTTGATGAATGATAAAAAGGTCTAATTGTTTAAGGTTAATTTAAGGTGGATTTTATAGATATTTCCAGTTTTTATATTATAATTATAATATTAAGTTATAAAGAGGAATTTAAAATTTGTTGTTTTAATAAATTAAATAGACCAAAAGGAGATGAGATAAATGAAAGCACATGAATTAATTACTGAGATACAAGATAGTTATGATGGCAATCCTAGTCAAGACGCTCAAGTTTTTATTTTATTTAGCTTTTTATTATTAGTATTTAAGTTTTTAAAACCAACAAATTAGTGGCAACTTAGGTGAAATGAAAAAGATAGCTTATTCAGTTGAAGCTGTCTTTTTTTATGGTATCTGGAAGTAAACTTCTATCTAAAAGTTTACTTTCATTTGTTGTATAAAAAAAGATCCTAGTTAAGGATCTTTTTTAGTCAATTATAAATTATTTAATTATAAAGGATAGAATCCCAGCAATTATGCATGTAATTCCGCCTAAAAACTGTCCTATTCCAGTGATTTTGTCTAAAAAGCTTTCATATTTTTTTGTACTATATATGCCCCATAATACTAAGGCTACTCCAAAAAGTATAAATGATAGTTTTAAAATCATCGTATGGTTACCTCTGTTCAATTTATTTTTTATGTATGTATTTCTTATACTTTTATTATTACATTGAAATAATAGTTGAACTATCTAATAACCTTACATAAAGATGACAGTTTTGTAAGATTTCATAAGTGGAAATAAAAAAGAGTCCTTCATATATAGGGGTCACCATACATGCCCATCAACTTAAGAATATTCACGATCCTAAATCTAAGTAAACTAGATTATTAGACAGGATAACGTTTTTTGTACTTATAGTTTTTAAAATCTCTTAAGTTGGTGAATATGGGGTATCTCAAAATCTTAGCTTGATGGGCATGGGGTATTTTGTTTTCTTAGCTTGATAGCTATGTGGCGGCCCCCCTATTAAAAATACTGCACTGTTTACTTAATTTGTATCACGTACAATTTTATATTTTATTATAAAAAGAAAAGAGCAGATAGTTATGAGCAAGCCACAATATAGTAGAATGTCAGATATAGAAGTACCAAATGTTAAGCATATGGATACAAAAGCATAGGATAACGGGACTAAACCATTGGAAGAGGCACTTACGAAGCTCATAACTCTCCCTAACTTATCTCTTTCACTGTTTTCTTGAATAATTGAAACCAGTGGTACATTAATCATAGAAGACATGAAACCCATCATCACAAGTAAAAGGATTCCTTGCCATAAAACATATATTTGACCAAGAAAAGAAAGTGAAATACCAAGAAAAGAAATAAGTATTAGAATAGAAAGCCCTCTTTTTTTTCTAATATTTAAAAGTCCAATTAATAAAGCGCCACCTAGCATTCCTCCTTGATAAGAGCTTTGTAAAAAACTTACCTCTACTGCCTTTCCATGTAATACTTCGTTCGCTAATAATGGAATTCCCATAAGTAAGGGACCAAAGAAGAATACATTAATTGTCATTAAAATGAAAAGTATGGATTTTAAAAAAGGCATATTCCATACATATTGGAAACCTGCTAATAACTCTTGTTTGGCAGATGCTTGCCCAGAAGAAAGTGAAAGTTTTTTTTCTTTAATACATAATGTGAAAGTGCATGAAATTACTAAGAAACAAGCGACGGAGAAAAATAAAACTGAGAAAGAACTAACGGTAATAATCCAGCCACCTATCATTGGTCCAGTAAACATTGCTATTTGATTGGAAGTTTGAATAAAAGAATTAGATCGAGTCAACATCTCTTTGGGAACTAGAAGAGGAAGAAGGGATTGATTCGCTGGTGAGAAAAAAGAATCTAGAATTCCAAACAGTAGTGCAAAGACCAGTAATGACCATAAATTTAATAGATGTAAATGTAATAAAGTAATCATAATAAAAATTAGTAAGCAACGCGTGAAGCTAGAAACTAACATGATTTTTGAACGTTTAAAACGATCTGCCCACACTCCTCCAACAGTCATTAGGAGGACGCGTGGGATCATAGTTACCATCATGACAATCCCAAGCGCTGATTCCTGACCTAAAGCTCGAATAACATACCATTGTTCTGCAAATAGGTAGGTTGAAAGAGCAAGAAAAGAAGCGGTACTTGATAACCAAAGGAATAAAAATGCACGGTTTTTAAATAATGAAATACTCGTATACTTAGGTTGAGCTTGTTGTGATATGAAAGGTTCACTCAATGAATATTCCTCCCTACAAATAATGAATTATGAATCTTGGTTAAAGAGTGGTTGATCAATTTCAAAGCCTGTGATTGTAACATAAAAGTTTTTATTGGCATCAGTTTTTGTGGAATCTTTTAAGGTTTCTTTAACAAGGTATCTATACTGGTTTAAAAACTTTATAAATTGCTCTTTTGTTAATGAAAATTCTGTTTGCATCGAGATACTAGGCCAATCTTCAACATCGGAAGATGTTAAATTGAATGATGAATCTGGAGCAGTTAATACTCTTGTTTGTGCACGATGTAATACTTCCAAATAAGATTGTCTCGTTGCCTCTTGTGATTCAGAATAATGAAGTAAGTGATTTGCAGGAATAAAACCACGTGAAACGGCTTGATAGTACTTTAAAATATTTCCTCCCTGTTCTTCTTTTTTTACTAATTGAATGATGTTGTGTTTTTCTAGTTCGCGGAGATGATAGTGTACTTTTGCGCGAGAAAGATTTAAAAATTGGGCAAGTTGGTGACCTGTATACGGATTTTCGACTAAGTATATAAGCATTTTTGTACGCAATGGATCACTTATTACTTTTAATTGTTCGTAGGATTCAATAATGGAAATCGCTTTTTGTTTCATTTTGCACCATCCTTTTTTTAACCGGTTAAATTTATTTAACTCGATTGTATTACAATTTTAGATCAAGGGGAAGTTATTTCTGAAATTTCTAAATTAAAAATAAAAAATTGTGATATAGGTTGTGGAAGTGGAGATTCTTTAGAGTACATGGCGAAGCATGAAACGAAAGAATTATCGGGCGTCGATCTTACTTCAGTATAAATTAAAACAGTGACTCAAACATGAAAAGGGTGGAATCCACATTTGATATGTGCTGCGATGGAGGATGAAACTGATATCCCAAAAGAGCATTTTGGTATTGTATATTCCATTTATGCGCTAGAACAGACATCTGATTTATCAAAAAACTTGCAGCTTATTCATTTGTATTTAAAAAAAGGTGGAAGCTTTGTTTTTAGCTGAGAGCATCCTCCTCCCAATCAAGCTAATAGGGGTCACTATACATCACCATCAACCTAAGAGAACAGGTTGCCCCAAAAACGATAAAAATGAACTTTGGTGCTATAAAAAACACAAAATTTCCGTTTAGGGGGTACTTTAAAATCTTAGCTTGATAGCGATGGGGTCCCACCAACAAAACGCGAATTTCATACGCTAAGGAAATACAACATATAAAAAAAACTAATTTCAAGCTACAATAACGAGAAATTAGGCTTTAATTATTTCATAAAAGCAAAGATTATGTATTATAGGTTTACCAACTTAGTAATTGTATTTATTTCTCCCAATTCGCTAAGTTTTTGTACTAGGATGTTTTCTGTATCCTCACTTAATATCAATTGTTCAGATGAAAAAGGTGCTAGTTGTAAGCTCTCACCAATCATAACTGAATACATAGCATGTTGAAACATTGTAATATCATTCGCATCATTACCAAATGCTATATATTCTTTTTCTCCCACACCCAATTGTTGCAATCCACTCCACTTATCTATTCCATTTGGACTTATGTCTAAAATTCCTTCATTTCCATGAGAGTGAACCACAACATTCATATTGCTAAGCCGTTCTTCAATTGCTTCCATATTGTTTGAAGTAAGCACTAAAATTTTTATGATTGCCTGTAATTTATCCAATTTAACGTTTTTCGCACGTCCTTCTGGATCAAGATTATTCAAAATTGGATGTGTAGCTGGCCCTGTATAGGCATAATCCCACTCACCATCTATTAAATAAGAAGCATTATAAGTTCTAAGTAGCTGAACAATATTTACAAGCGTTTCTTCATCAAAACTAATCGTTGATATTATTTTTCCTTTATTTGCAATCATTGATCCATTCCCCCCAATCATTGGGTATTGATGAAAACGCTCATGTAAGACGGGGAGTAAATCACGTATTGGCCTAGCTGAAGCAAAAATGACTTCGTGCCCTTGATCTACTAGATTTTCTAATGATACTAGTAGTTTTTCGGAAATAGGCTGACCTTTAAAACAAATTGTCCCATCTAAATCAAATACAAACTTCATTCTATACCACTCCTAAAATTTTTTATTGTTCTTATCATATCAGTTTATTTTATAATAAAAAGGACATATGTCCCAAAAGGAGGATTATATGAAATTTCTTCATAACTTGAAGCTACTCGAAACAAAATTACAAGAATATCATATTGAAGAAATGTTTGGCCGAGAAAAACAACTCCCATTTACACTACAACAATATGGACAAGATGAAATTGTTTTACTTGAAGGAACTGAACTAGAATCATTATTATTCTTAGTGGAAGGGAAAATGAAAGTAACATCAAGTGTTGAAACTGGAAAATCACTTTTACTACGATTTGTCCAACCTTTTTCCATTATTGGTGATATTGAATTAATTCGAAATGTTCCCGTTCAATCACAAGTTAAAACAGTTAATAACTGCTTATTAATTGGACTGCATTTTGATTATATAAAACAACATGAAATGAATAATCCGAAGTTTTTACACACACTTTTAGAACATGTAAGCTATAAGCTTCAAACTTGTACAACAGCTTCTCGCGTAAATTTATTAGCATCTGTGGAAAACAAGTTTGCAAGCTATCTTATGTCCACAATAGCACCCGAACCAGATAACATCTTTGGAATAGAGCTAAAGGCTTCAAATATAAAAGAGATTGCGGATTTACTTGGCACGACATATCGACATCTAAATCGAGTTATTCATTCGCTATCCGAAAAGAGAATCATTGAAAGAAATAAAAATTCTATTCGCATATTGAATTGGAGCGATTTAGAAGAAATGTCCAATGGAATCCGATATAAGTAACTCTTAAAATTCGTTAATTCTCCACTTCTGATATGGTGCCCTAAAGTTGATGTGAGTTTTATGAAGTTACTGTTCCAAAAACGACCGTTTTTGGTTCTGTTTTATTGAAAATAAAAAAGAGTCTGGATGTGGTATTATCCCATTTAGGT
>NZ_NTRO01000111.1:0-3640 GCF_002560575.1 Bacillus sp. AFS023182
ATTGTATTCCCTAAGATTTGAGAACCAAGTGTATCTGTATTTTTAGAAGTATCCATCGTTGGAATTTCGTTTGTTTCTGTACGATTTAATACTTGCTTTGCTGCATATTTAATATCAGATTTCTTATCTTCGCCACTACTAGAAGACGTATTAGTTTTCTTATCCCCACCTGATCCCGAGCATGCTGTTAATGCCATACTCATTGCTAAAACTGGTGCTACAACCGCTGTAAATTTTTTCATCTTTTTCTTTTTCACTTTTTGTACCCTCCCTAAATTATATGTACGATGCCACTCTTGAGAGATTTCCTGATGTCTATTTTGTTATCAGAAAATTCTTATTAATTAATATTCTACTATTTTTTCTAAGTTTGTAAAGTTATTTTTAAAAATTCAGAAAATATTTTTTCTATAATAATGATTCCCTTTTTAATAGTACAATTACAAGATTCTCCCCATCTACTATATGAACCCTGGGATCATCTTATTCGTCTCTCTTTTTTCGAATTCTATATTTAACCTTCTTTCCCCTTATATAACCGATATAAATTTAATACTTCCCTTCAACTCTTTATCAATTTGAGATTATATTATCTTAAAAATTTATAAATAGTACTTTTATTGCATAGTTTATACATCGTGATTTTTTTTAGTAATAAAACAATTAATAAAGTACAACTTTAATCAGTGTGGATTTTCTTCATCTCCCACTGATTATCCCCATGAAAAAGCATCTCCAAAAATAGTTTATCTACCTTTGGAAATGCTTTTCTAATTCAACATTATTTTTTGTCTTCCTCAGTTACATAAGCCCACTTAAAGCTATATTCTGGACTGATATTATGTTTTACAATTCCTTTTACGTTTGGTTTCATTGCATACGCACTGCCTCTTTGATATAACGGCACCATCGCTACATCTTCTTCAAGCAATAGTTTTTCTGCTTTTCCTAACTCCTCCCAACGTTTCTTCGCATCAGACATTAATTCATTCCCTGCCTTTTTAACCATTTCATCATATTTCGGGTTTGAATAGCTCATTTGGTTATAAGGGCTCTTCGTTTCAAACATATCGATAAATGTCATCGGATCCGCATAGTCTGGGCTCCAACCTGCGTAAGAGATTTCATAGTCTTGCGCTGATTCTAGTTTTAACTTTTGTTTAAACGGCTGGATTTTCGTATTAATTGTTACACCTTTTAAGTTTTTCTCAATTTGGTCTTTTACATAATCAGCAACTTTTTTCGCTGTTCCATCATCATAACTTAACAATTCTATTGTCACTTGGTCTTTCCCCAGCTCTTTTTTCGCTTCTTCCCATGCTGCGGCTGCTTTTTTCGTGTCTTGCTTTAAACCATTTTTAAATGTTTCTGTGAAATCTTTACCGTCTGGACCATTTGCTAGTCCTTTTGGTACTAATTGATCTGTTGCTTTGGAGCCGTTGTTTAAGATAACATTTGCTAAACCTTTTTTATCAATTGATAATGCAATTGCTTCACGTAACTTTTTACTTTTCAGCGGCGTATCTTGACCTCCACGTTTTTCATTTAAACGTAAGAAGAAAGTACTTGATTCTGCATACTCACCATACTCATCTTTCTTTGGTTTATATTTATCAACAAACTCACCTGATAATAATGTAAAGTCAATTGCGTTAGTATCATATAAGTTCACTTTTGTAGCTACGTCTTTTACAACACTATAATTAATTTCTTCTAGTTTCACACTCTTTTTATCCCAATACTTATCATTTTTCTTCAATTTCCAACCTTGTTCATGCTTCCACTCAGACATTACGAATGGTCCATTATATACAACTGTATCCGCCTCTAAACCGAATTTCTCTCCTTTTTCTTTCACAAACTTTTCATTTAACGGGTAATACGATGGAAATGCTGTTAAATTTAAAAAGTATGGAACTGGTTTTTCTAATTCCACTTCAAGGGTATAATCATCAACTGCTTTAGCACCTAATGTAGATAGCTCTGCTTCTCCTTTATTAATCGCTTCTGCATTTTTAATATAGTAAGCAATAAACGCATATTCAGAAGCTGTGTTTTTATCAAGTAAGCGCTGCCATGCAAACACGAAATCTTTCGCTGTTACTGGATCACCGTTTGACCATTTTGCATCTTTACGAAGCTTAAACGTATATTTTTTACCATCTTCACTTTTCGTGCTGGATTCAGCTGCAGCTGGGATTGGTTTATTATCTTTATCAAGGCGATATAGCCCTTCCATCGTGTTCCCTAAAATTTGCGAACCAAGTGTATCTGTTGATTTTGAAGTATCCATTGTTGGAATTTCCTGATTTTCTGTACGATTTAATACTTGTTTTGCCGCATATTTAATATCCGATTTCTTCTCTTCACCACTATTAGACGTTGTACTTGTCTTCTTATCTCCACCTGATCCCGAGCATGCTGATAATGCCATACTCATTGCTAAAACTGGCGCTACAACCGCCGTTAGCTTCTTAATCTTTTTCTTTTTCATTTGTATACCCTCCCTAATTTTATGTACGATAATACCTCTCTATTTTTCTGATATATTTATATTATCAGAAAATTCTTATTAATTAATATTCTACTGTTTTTTTATGTTTTGTAAAGTTATTTTTTGAAAATCCAGAAAATACTTTCTACTATAATAACGATGTGCTTTCGTTACACTAATTTGCAAGAAATTACCATTCGCTATATGAGAAAAGTATATTTCTTATTCTTTATATATATATGCCTTCTAGTAACGAAAGCCTCTATAAGTAAGATTCACTACATAGAAAAAAGCACCTCTAAAAGTAGACACCCTACCTTTAGAAATGCTTTTATCTTCATTACTTACTATTTTCTTCTGTTACGTAAGCCCACTTGAAGCTATATTCTGGACTGATGTTATGTTTTACAACACCTTTTACGTTTGGTTTCATTACATATGATCTAGCATTCTGATGTAATGGTACAAGCGCTACATCTTCTTCAAGCAACAGTTTTTCTGCCTTCCCTAACTCTTCCCAACGTTTCTTCGCATCTGCCATTAACTCTGTTTTTCCTTTTTTGATGATTTCATCATATTTCGGATTTGAGTAACCCATTTGGTTTTGAGAGTTTGTTGATTCGAACATATCTAAATATGTCATTGGATCCGCATAGTCTGGGCTCCAACCAGCATATGAGAAGTCATAATCTTGTTCAGATTCTAACTTTAACTTTTGTTTGAACGGCTGCATTTTAATATTTACTGTTACACCTTTTAAGTTTTTCTCAACTTGGTCTTTTACATATTCACCAACTTTTTTCGCATTACTTGTATCATAGTTTAAGAACTCTAGTGTCACTTGATCTTTACCAAGTTCTTTCTTCGCTTCTTCCCATGCTGCCGCTGCTTTTTTCGTATCATTCTTTAAGCCGTTTTTAAACTCCTCTTGGAAGTCTTTCCCATCAGGACTTTTTGCTAATCCTTTTGGTACTAAGTAGTCAGCAGGCTTAGAACCATCATTTAAGATTACATTTGCTAAATCTTTTTTATTAATTGACAACGCAATCGCTTCACGTAATTTCTTGCTCTTTAATGGTGTATCTTGACCACCGCGTTTTTGGTTTAAACGTAAGAAGAACGTACTTGGTTCAGAATATACACCAA
>NZ_NTRO01000112.1:0-12042 GCF_002560575.1 Bacillus sp. AFS023182
TCTACTTTTGGTTTTTCTAAATTATTTTCTTCTTCCGTTACATTTGGTTTTTCTAGAGCCTGTTGCCCTTCTAATTCACCAATCGTTTCCCATCCACCTGGTACTTCTTCGTCTTGTAGTGCATCGTGTATTTTTGTATTTACAATATCATATCCTTTAACTTTAGATTGATATCCCTCTACAGGGTGTTCTCTTACCTCATATTTATACTCTTTCCCATCCGAGTCGTATGCCGCTAGATTGTTAAACTCATATTTCCAATCACTTGCTGCCGATACTTCTTTAGTTGTAATTATTTTCCTATTTTGTAATAAGTCTACTTTAATTGTTCCTGGGCGATCTTTTACCTTATCGCCTTTCCATGTTTTTGTTCCTGAAATGGATATAGTTTTCACTTTATTTGAAATCGGCAACTTAACTCCATTTGCCTCATTTGATTTAACTTCAAAACTTACTTTTTTCTGAGGATCAAAGTCAATATAATTTGGGGCTGAAACTTCTTGCACATAATATTTACCTGGTTGTAAATCAGAAATTTCAATTATCCCTTTGTCATTTGTTTTATAAACATCTCCAATTTGTTCTCCCGATTCTTTATACAACTTAAACGAGACGTTCGGTATTACTTTTTCTTCATCACCTTCAAGATGCTTAACAATTCTTACCGTTCCTTTAGGAGGTAAATCGCCTTGAATGCCACTGCCAGATGTTATATTTTCGACTGTAGCAGTACCCGACTGAGAAACCGGTTGTTTATGTAGAATCTGATAATCAGCCTTATAATCATTCTTGAAAGATTCTTGGCTCTTTCCGCTTTCTGTTATAATACTTGCATAAGAAACGTTAAAAGACCTTGCACTTCCCATACTCCAGTTAATCACGACTTGAAATGATCGATTTTCGTCATTAAACTTAACATATCCATAACGTTGATCTTGAAATTGTTTAATAGTTAACTCCTCTCTGTCATTAACTATTATTCGAAAACTATCTTTATTAAGTGTTTGACCTTCCTGCAAACTATCAGACACAACAATATCTCTACCTAAATACTCTTTCTTGTTGTTTATCCTCAAACCCCAACGCACTTCATCGGGTTTACTTGGTTGGATATAACCCGTTTTGCCGACAAATGGGTCAGACCCTGTACTACCACCGCTAGAGCTAATAATCATGACAGTTTGTTTATCTAAATTCGTACCTAAATTTGTTTCAACATTTGTTGTTTGTCCTACACCATTAGCTTGAACAGTAAAATAAAAATGCCCTCTAATATTTTGAAGTTTCTCCACCATATCATTAAATGTACATACCACTTTACCTCCAGTTACTTTACAAGAACCAAAATTATTCCCTTGCTCATCATTTAATGGAATCGTTCCCTCAAATCCCGTTAACTCTCGAGGCAGTGCTAATGTTAGCGTATCTCCAGACTTCATATTATTTCCAGATTTATCACTGAAGGTTACATTTATTTTAGCCTTATCCCCTTGCTTCATCGTTTTTTTATCAATCGTAAAACTATCCACAAATCCTGTTGTACTTAACTCTTGTGCACTTGCTATTATAGGCAACAAACTCTGACCTATAGTAAACATAAAAATCATTATAATTGAAAAAATCGAAGTTATCCTTTTTAAATACATACATTCTCTCCTATTGTTGCTATGGGTACATTCCGTTATAGCAATTATTCTATTATTCAATGTCACTGATATATATTAATGATTTAGCAATAAATCTTACCGTCTGTTCTCTTTTTTGAATCCTGCTACTGTTTAGATAAAGTAACACTTTCATCCATATAAGTATTCCTTATCTATCCTATGATTCTCGCTGTTTTTACATTTAAAAGTATGATGTCCGACCTTTAAGGGGCATAAATCAGATTCCTATTACAATTAATACCCTTTAAATTTTTATTTATATATGAATTCAATATTAAAATGAAAATAATGGCTCAACATTTTTCTTGTCATATTAATGATATTCCTAAAAAATACTTTCATCATATTCTATCTGCTTCGTCTAAGAATTTTTTGTACGAAGAATTATCGTTTAACTCTTTCGAAAATGTCTCTGCTAATTTCCCGCTAGGATTCGAAACTACAATACTATTACTTTGGACTTTCGCTACCTTCTCGATTAATCGCTCCAATAGAAAAGTATCCTTCTTCAGGTGCGATCCTTCTACATTTAATTAAGACTCGATAACGATTCAATCCAAACCCTTAAAAATTCCGATCTCTTCCCTGTACCTGAGATAATGGTCAATCCCATCACCAAAAGGAATTATATATGAAAAATTACTTGTATGTTCTTCCATCCAACTATCACTATTCAAATTTAATCCTTCTATTTAATGAACTGCAGTCGCAGATGCCTACAAAAAACCATTAGGAAATACTGTATTATTCATTTTTCCACTCTGTTAACTACAAGAAAAGACTATTAACTCGAAGTTAATAGTACCAAAATCATTAATATTTGGCAATTTATTCTTTTTAAAAATAAAAAAAGAGCTAATTGATGCTTAAAGTATCAATTAGCTCTTTTTTATGTAATTTGCAATCGATTCAATTGTCATTTCCATCATCCGTTCAGCTGAAACGCATGTTTCTTTTTCTAAATAGCGCTCTCTCGTTGCAAGACGCTGAGCCATTGCCATAAGAGTGTTAGCAGTCCATATAAATAGTTCTTTTCCACTAATATCTGTCCGAATGTTTCCTTCCTTTTGCCCTCGCTCAAATAGTAGATATAAAACCTCTACGATTCCCCAAATTTTCTCTTGCACCGATCGGACTTCTATGATTTCAGGATATTGTGTTCGATAGTAAGCTTGAAATCGAAGAATATCCCTTTTTGTTTTAAGAAAATCAAGACAACGTTTTAAAAATAATAGAATCTGTTCGTAAGCTGGAACATCATCTGAAAAACCTACAAAAAGCTCTTTCATCTCAAAAAACAACATATTATGTACTTCGAAGGCGATTTCATCAATAGATTTATAATATTTATATAACGTAACTTTACTAATTCCAGATTCACTAGCTATATCACTCATGTTCACTTTCAGGAAATTTTTTTCCAAAAATAATTTCCTTGATGCTGCCAGCACTTCTTTACGACGTTTATTTCTTTGCTCCTCTAATTCCTCATTCCATTTCGAGCTCAACCTAAACAACTCCCGATATTTACTAAACACATAAAATCAAAATTACAATATTATTTTGTTAAATTCTAACAATGTGTTTCATTGATATATATCAATATTACTTTTATGAATTTATCATAAATTACAAATACAAACAACAAAGGTTTATAATAAGTTCCCCTATCTTCAAACTCTGTCTTTTCACTTATTGATAAAAAACAGTTTGAAATCCCGAATAACACTATACTTAGTGGCTATTTTTATCAAACGTAAATATAAATTATCAATCTTTGTTACAAATTAACAATTATCCCATATTCGTCCAAAAATAAATCTTCTTTGTTTTATGAATTCAATAATAACAAGTGTGTAACCAAATTTAATTTTCAAATCATAACATACCCACTAATACCTATAGATAATTAGATATACTCCATTTTTAGAACCATAAGTTTGCCGTGAATACTGTTGGTTTGTATTAAAGTTTGATTAAAATGCTTGGGTTATTTGTTGCTAGTGAATAATTTTTTATAAAAAAGTTTAATCATTTTTCTACCTGTGTTTGCTCCACAATCGCGCCCTTTTGTAGAATAAGCGAATCATAAACCATTTTGATAAGTCTATTATACATTCCAATAATACGCATATTCATGATATCTTTTTGATAATAGTCGAAATGACCATTATCGATCATCTTCGGAAAGCACTAATCCAACTTTAGCAATTGGGAATTTATAAACTCCCATCTTCTAATGATATTAAATAATAATTATTTAAATTTTGAATTTTTCACTAATTTTTGCTATAATGGTATTAAGGATAATATTTATAAGTTTTGGCCTTGCATTTATTGTTTTATATTCAATTGTTATGAGCCTCTGCGTGCTCTGACTCTTTCACAATAATAATTTTTAAAAGCCTCGCATTTTTGCGAGGCTTTTTTCATTGTGCAAATGGGCACTGCCAACATTTTAGACGAGGTAAAAACCTTACTTATTTATCGTTATATTTTTATTATTTTTATATATTAAATAAATTATTAGGGGGCTGTATATATGGAAATCTTACCATGTAAAGGGTGTAAAGGGTTGTGCTGCGGTCCAGTTCCTGTCACTGAAAGCGAATTTAAGAAAATAAAAAAGAAAATAAAATCAATGCCTACTAAAATGCGTTCAGAGCTAGAGAACCAAAAAAGATATTATGGAACATGTATTTTTTATGATCTAAATAAAGATAGATGTGGAATACATTCGGTAAGACCTGAAATATGTCGAATGTTTGGATATTACAAAGAACTAGTTTGTTTTCGGAAACCAGGATTAGCAACAAAAAACACGGATCAATCTGATAAAGAAAAACATGTTGGAATTTTAACATTAGATTTTACATGGAAAGATTTTCTGAAATGAGAAAAACCTCTCTAGTATAGACTTCGAGGGGTTCTGAAATCATAAAACGAATCTAGTCTTATTCAATTAAATGGCCCTTTAGTGGAGTAACTTTATTGCCGCTCAACAGTTCCTTAATCCGCCTTTCAGTTCAGATTTTCTTTTCACTATAAAAACATCCCTTTAGATAAACAGATCCAAAGGGACAAAACATCGCGTCTTTTTTATAAACACCGTGACATTATTTAAAAGCGACATTAAAAATATTCTTCAAATCCTGGAAGCATAAGTTGGCCGTAAACTAAAAGAAGCATAAGTTAACCAAAACGGCCAACTTATGCTTCTTGTTACAACACAAAATAAAAAAACCACCAAATATGTATTGGTGGAGACGGTGGGAGTCGAACCCACGTCCAAAAGTATTGGCACTTAAGCTTCTACGAGCATAGTCGATATATTGGCATTTCGCAAACTCTTCGGCCTATCGACAGGCTTCCAAGTCGCTAGTCTGATTATTCTCTTCCTTCGCCCTCAGACGGCGAACTCCGGCGTAGTCCACTTAGTTTGAGTCCCTTACCCTACCACATGGACGATGGAGGGAGGAACCGCTAAGCTGTATTAAGCAGCTAAAGCGAAGTTGTTTTGTTGTTTGCCAGTTATTGGCTTTGACGTTTTAACGAGGCCGATCCCCTCGACTCGCAACTTAAGCTCAAACTACCCCTGTCGAATCCGTAACGTCCCCATATAAGAAATGGAGCATACGAAGTATATTCGTGATAGCTACTCATGAGCTGTTTTTCAATGTTCAACTGGCCTTACAAAAATTATTATATCATACGTTTGTTATTTTACAAATGTAAATTTCTGTATTACATCTTTTGACGATCGCGGAACGCGCGAGCAATTTCACGTTTTGCTTCTTTCTCTTTTAAATCATGACGCTTATCATATTGTTTCTTACCTCTTGCTAAACCAAGTGCCATTTTTGCAAATCCATTTTTCAAATAAATTTTAACTGGAACAAGCGTATAACCTGTTTCTTTTGAATAACCGATTAGCTTTTGGATTTCTTTCTTATGAAGAAGTAATTTTCTTGTGCGAAGCGGATCATGATTGAAACGATTCCCTTGTTCATACGGACTAATATGCATATTATGTACCCAAACTTCACCATTATGTACACGTGCGAAAGCATCTTTTAAGTTAACACGTCCAGCGCGAATAGACTTAATTTCCGTTCCTTGAAGGACAAGCCCTGCTTCGTATGTTTCATCGATGAAATAATCATGAAATGCTTTTTTATTTTGTGCAATAACTTTACCGCTACCTTTTGGCATCTAACGTCCCTCCTCTATTTGTACTATTTTAACAAAAGTTATTAAAAGATGGAAGTGGCTCGCTCAGAATGTGTGGAAGAAGCGAAGCCGTCGAACATTCTAGCCACTGGAGCTGGATTATTAAAAAGCGGAAGTGGCTTCGCTTATGTGCCAAGCGAAGCCACCCCTTTCTTACTTACGCTTTTTCTTTTTCTTCTTAAATCCTGGGACATTTTCAAAGAATGGCTTTTTCTTTTTACCGTTACCATCCTTTTTCCCCGGACGACCAGAAGCTCCTTTTCCGCGGCTGCCGCGTTCATTTTTGCGACCATTACCACGTTCTTCGCTACCGCGACCATTACGTCTCTTTCTACCGCCTTTTGGCTGCTCAATCACAACCGGACGATCTTTGAATTTGCGTCTTGGGCTACCTTTCATGCCGACGATTTCAAAATCAATTGCACGCTCATCTTTGTTTACATTAATAACGCGAATTGTGATTTCATCACCGATGCGGAAAATGTTACCTGTACGTTCTCCAATCATCGCGAAGTGCTGTTCGTCATAACGGTAGTAATCATCCGTTAAATAGCTAACGTGAACAAGACCTTCAATTGTATTCGGAAGCTCTACGAACAAACCAAAGTTTGTTACAGAACTAATCATACCATCGTACTCTTCACCGATCTTATCAAGCATATACTCAGCTTTTTTCAATTCATCTGTCTCACGTTCCGCTTCAACAGCACGACGTTCCATATTAGAAGAATGCTCTGCAATATCCGGTAACTTTTCACGCCATTTTGCTTGTGTTTCATTATCGATTTTACCGTTAATAATGTATTCACGAATTAATCGATGCACAATCGTATCTGGATAACGACGAATTGGTGATGTGAAATGCGTATAGAATTCCGTTGATAATCCGAAGTGTCCTAGGCTATCTGCATCGTAACGAGCTTGTTTCATTGAACGAAGCATAACTGTTGAAATAACCACTTCTTCAGGTTGGCCTTGTACCATTTCAAGAATTTGTTGCAGGGCACGAGGATGTATTTCATTCGCACGTCCTTTTACCGCATAACCGAAGTTTGTGACAAACTCGAAGAAACGCTCTAATTTGTCTTCTTTCGGATCTTCATGGACACGGTACATAAACGGTACGTTCATCCAGTGGAAATGCTCGGCCACAGTTTCGTTCGCTACAAGCATGAACTCTTCAATTAACTTTTCTGATACAGAACGGTCTCGCATAACAACATCTGTTGGTTTGCCTTCTTCATCTACTAATACTTTTGCTTCTTTAAAATCAAAGTCAATTGCACCGCGTCTCATACGTTTTTCACGTAAGATTTGTGCTAACTGCCCCATTTCTTTGAACATTGGTACTAACGGTTCATAGCGCTCAATTAACGCTTCGTCTTCATCTTCTAAAATACTTCTTACATCAGCGTACGTCATACGTTCTGTTGTTTTAATAACACTTTGGAAAATTTCATGGCTAACAACATCACCAAGATTGTTAATTTCCATTTCACAAGATAGTGTAAGACGATCCACTTTCGGATTTAATGAACAAATTCCGTTTGATAAACGATGCGGAATCATCGGAATTACACGGTCAACAAGATACACACTTGTTGCTCTTTCTGCTGCTTCCACATCAATCGGAGATCCTTCATGGACATAATGACTTACATCCGCGATGTGAACGCCAAGTTTATAATTACCGTTCTCAAGTTTTGTTACTGTAACAGCATCATCTAAATCTTTTGCATCTGCGCCGTCAATTGTAACGATCATTTGATCACGAAGGTCACGGCGATCTTTTAAATCTTCTTCTGAAATCGTTTCTGGTACACTGTTCGCATGTTCCATTACATCTTCTGGGAATGCGAGTGGCAAGTGATGTTTATGAATAACAGATAAGATATCTACCCCTGGGTCATTTTTATGACCAAGAATTTGAATCACTTCACCTTCCGCACTTAAACGATCCTGCGGATAGCTTGTAATTTTCACAACAACTTTATGCCCTTCTACCGCACCCATAGATGCACTTTTCGGAATAAAAATATCACTTGTCCAGCGTTTATTATCTGGAAGAACAAATCCGAAATTTTTTGACTCTGTATATGTACCAACTAACTCCTTCGTACCGCGCTCTACAATACGAATGATTGTACCTTCTTGGCGTGATCCACTAGATTGTGAATTAATACGTGCTAATACTGTATCGCCATGAAGTGCACCATTTAATTCTGTAGGCGGAATAAAAATATCATCGTCCCCTGTTTTCTTCTCTTCTGGGACAACAAAAGCAAAACCACGTGCATGTCCAATTAATTTACCGCGCACTAAGTTCATCTTTTCTGGAAGGCCGTAGCGATTGCTACGTGTACGAACAACAAGTCCTTTCTCTTCCATCATAACTAGGGCTTTTACAAAATCTTTAAAGCCAGCGGAATCTACAATACCAAATGCCTCTTCTAATTCTTGTATCGTTAGCGGTTTATACGCTTCTTCTTTCATAAATAACAACAACTTATCAATATGTTCTTGAATAATCTCTTCCAAGCACAAATACCTCCTTTAAATCCTCATATTATCTAGTGTATCCGAAAGATGATGGATGTATAAAGTGAAACTTCTATAAACACTCGTTTTTCATCATTTATTCTGCTGCGGAATCCTCATCTTAAACCTTTCTTTCTATATCAACTTCGATTTATTTGAACCTAAGTTCCGGCTATGAACATAAAAGAAGATTCCCACTCGTTTTCTCCTTCTATTTTCACGCGGCACGGTGCGAAAAAAAGCGCTGACCACTTATCCATCACCTGGTCCTCTCCCACCCTAAAAAGAATGGTTTTCATACCTCATGAAAAAAAGAGGCAACCAGATTTCACCAATCTAGTTGCTCCAAGAAGTTATATACATCTTCGTGTAGCTCATCACGCTGTTTATCAAGCGTAATAACATGAGTAGAGTCTTCATACCACTTAATTTCTTTTAACGTGGATTCTACACCGTTATAGATAATGTTTGCACTGTCTGTATTAATCATTTCATCATGGCGTGCTTGTACAACAAATGTTGGAGCATAAATCATATCGACATTATTGCGTACGTCACGAATTAAGTCTTGCAGTGCTTTTAATGTATTCATTGGTGTCTTTTTAAATTCCATCATTTCTTCTGCAATTCGTTCTGGTGACTTCTGCTCACGCTTTTTATATTCACGTGCATATGCCAATATCCCCTGGTACATAATTTCTTCGCTCTTAATGTACATTGGCGCACACATTGGAACAGCCCCTAAAATCGGTAATGTATAAGCAAGTTTTAATGAGAATACACCACCAAGCGATAATCCAACAGCCGCGATTTTCTCATATCCTAGATCTTTCAAATGTTGATAAGCAGCCATAACATCTTTCCACCAATCTTCAGGGCCTGTGTGAACAAGCTGCTCTGGTGGTACACCATGACCTTTATAAATTGGGGCGTGGCAAGTATAGCCTTTTTTCTCTAAAAAACGCCCGAGCATACGTACATCAGCTGAATTTCCCGTGAATCCATGTAGTAATAAAACAGCACGGTCCCCACCCTCAAATGTAAATGGTTTCGGAGATGCTAATTTCATCATCTTCTTCTCCTCTTTCTCTTCTGTAATCTAGTCGTATTGTTTCTATCCTTAGTTTACCATAGTTCCATTTCCATAATCTAATTAGAAACTTTTTCTCGATAATAAAAAAGAAGAACCATTCACACGAATGTGCAAACGCTTCTTCTCTTTCCATATCTGTAAAACGCAAGGCCTTTACTTATATGCTTAAGTAAGTAACTCCAATTGTTAGTGCGAAAAATAGTACAGCTACAACAACTGTAATGCGGTTTAATATCGCTTCAATTCCACGTGCTTTTTGTTTACCAAATAATTGCTCTGCACCGCCTGAAATTGCACCTGAAAGGCCTGAACTATTACTAGACTGCATAATTACTAAAACAATCATTAAAATCGATACAATAATAAGTAAAACTGATAATAACGTATGCACTCGGCGTACCTCCTACAAAGATTCAGTTAATTTAACTGTAGCACAAATCTAATAGAAAAGCGAGAGCTGTTCGATGACTCTCACTTTTCCATATTATATAAGCAAGCCCGCAAATAACGGTCCTAGTAAACAAGTTAAAATAGCCGTCAATGTCATTGTTACCGATCCAATGACACCTTCATGTTCATTATTTTTCATCGCTCTCATCACACCCATAATATGTGATGCACATCCAAAACCGATTCCTTTACCAACAGAATTTGTAACGCGGCTCCATTTCAATAAAAGAGGACCCGTAATTGTTCCTGTAATCCCTGCTACAACAACGAACGCTGCTGTTAATGATGGAACGCCGCCAACTTGCTCAGATACACTCATGGCAACTGGCATTGTTACGGATTTTGGTAAAGAAGATAAAATTAAGCTTTTATCTGTCCCCATAAGCGTTGCAATCACTAAGTCACTTGCAATCGCAACCGTTGTTCCGACTAATACACCACCCGCAATCGGTACAACATATTTTTGCAACACATGACGCTGTTTATATAGTGGAATTGCAAATGCTACAACACCTGGACCAAGCAGTTTCGAAATCCAGCCGCCACCACTTTGCATGTATGCTTGGTATGGTATATCCAGCACAAGTAACAAGACAATCATTAATGCTGTCGCTACAAGCATTGGAATGGTAAATGGTGTTGGTAATACTTTATAAATCTTTTTAGATAATTGATATAATAACAATGTAAGAATAACCCAACCAATTCCGATTAATATTTGACTCATCGCATTTCTTTTTCCTTTCTATTCGCAAGATATTGTCCTGTATGTCCTGCGACAATAATAATTAAAAATGTACTCGCTACAATCGTAATGAAAAGAGAAATTCCTTTACTCATAAAAAAAGCACCGTAATTCATTAAGCCAATCGTTGGCGGAATCAATAAAAACGGCATAATAGCAACGAGTGTTTCTGCTCCTAAATCAAACCATTTCACAGGAAGAACCTTCATGCTGAGTAAAATAAGTAATAGAAACATCCCAATCAAACTTCCTGGAATCGGAATATCTACCATTTCTTGTACCCATGTTCCAATCATGTAAAACACGTAAAGAGCTGCAACTTGGACAATAATCTTTGTAAATTTCATGTTCATCATCCCTCATGTTTATACGATCTTCTGTTTTATATCTTTATCATAGTATACATTGTAAAAACCTGCAATTTATCAACTTGACAACAAAAACGGCATATGTTACACGCTTACACCCTTGATATGACTGCGTTTTTGAGCGGAATTTACGTCAAAAACATTGACCTAAAATATAAAGTTTTTATTTTCTGAATTTTACGAGTTGCTATTTTAAGAAAGCAATCTCCATCAAATTGGATGTTCTCAAAACATAAAAAGAACAANNTTGTTCTTTTTATGTTTTGATTTATATTTTATATAGTGCCTGATATACTACATCACAAAACTCTTTACTCCCATGCACTATGAAATTTATCTTGCTTGCAAATTCGATTGTTAACATCCAATCTTTATTTCTTCCAATAAGCCCAGTGTAACTTGTCCCTCCTTCAACTGCTCTGTTTTCTGTTAATAAGTAATACAATGGAAATAGTGCATAATTCTTTTCCGCTCTCTTTAAGCTATATGTCCCAATACTTTCTATTACCCTTGCAATATTATCGTGAACATTTACGTTAAAATAGTAGCATCCTTCATTTATCCCTGTTTTTCTACACCCTTCCAATATAGCTGCATTTAGCTCTTCTGGGGAAAAAGCCGCCGGTTTAGGGTTGTGGACAATTGAATAGAATGTTGTATAATGTTTGGCTAGATTGACTGAATATAAAATAGTCTTTACATCAAAGTAGCAGTCTTCTATAAAATCAATTGGAAAGATATACTTTTCTAACCATTCTGTAATTTCGTTAGATTCTTCACTATCTATTGCTGTACTCAGTTTAAACATTCCCATCACTCTATTCCCTCTCTCGATTAAATATTTTTTATTTATATCACAGGTTCATTATATTAGATTCTCTTATTAACATTTACTCATATGCATTACAAACATATAAAAACCCCCTATCACAATGAAGTGAACCCTGAAAA
>NZ_NTRO01000113.1:0-4283 GCF_002560575.1 Bacillus sp. AFS023182
CTAGTTTAGATACTAGGGGGGTCACTATACATGCTCATCAACTTAAGAAATTAATTGTTCCCCAAAATAAAAAAATGAACTGAATTTTCATGGACAACTATGAAGAGATAAAAATTTCGTTTTGGGGATACTCTAAAACATTAGGTTGATGGCGATGTGGCGGTACCCCATTGCTATCAAGTTAAAAAAACAAAATACCCCCTAAAATGAAAAAATACTGTAAAGTAATAATAAAGATTTGATATTATAATCAAATTATCTAAATGTTTATTTGGAGGTTTTATTAATGAACATTTTAAGTTCGTGGTTATATAACATGAAAATTATAAAATACTTATTGGGAAGGAGTTGATAATTTAAAACTAAAGGAGAGATATTCATGATATATAGAAAAGCAAATCAGAAAGATTATGATACAATTTTGAATATATGGGAAGAGTCGGTTTTAGCTACTCATCATTTTTTAAGAGATACCGATAGAGAAGAGTTTAAAAAAGAAATACCCTCATATTTCCCACATCTTAATGTCCAGTTATGGTATGAGAAAGAGGATTTAATTGGCTTTTCTGCTATAAATAAACAACACTTAGAAATGTTATTCTTAAAACCTAATAAAATAGGTAAAGGATACGGTAAAGCTATTATTAATTCTTTAATTAAAGACTTTGATATTACAACAGTTGATGTAAATAAAGACAATAAGAGTGCAACTAAATTCTATATTAATAATGGCTTTTTTATAGTAAGTGAAACGGAAACAGATTCTTCTGGACGTCCATACCCTATACTAGAGCTAAAGTTAAAATAAGGTAAAGGTGGAAATCCTCCCTTACCTTTGATTTTTGCACTAAACTGCGCGTTAGTCCAATAAGAATTAAACAACTTTATTGTCACTTAACAAATACGCTATTCTTTTCGTAGAATCATAGGAAAGGATGGCGTATTTTTTCATTTTAGGGGGTATTTTGTTTTGTTAGCTTGATAGCGATGTGGCGAGACCCCATGCCCATCAACCTAAAATTTTATTACACCCCCAGAACGAAATTTTTAGGCTTTCTTGTAACGAAAAAGCTTATTTATCGTTTTGGGGGTGACCTGTTTTCTTAGCTTGATGGCGATGGGGCGGTACGCCATTTTGAAATGAAAAATAATGATTGAAAGTCATATAGACAACATTCACCATAATGTTTCTATTTTTTTGAAAATGTACTAAAATGTGACAGAGGGGGATGTCATGAAAAAAGTTGTTGTGTTTTTTCTTATTGTAGCTTCTATATTGTCAGGATTTATTGCATTTCAACAAACCGATCATAAAGAGTTTGAAAAAATGAATAAGATAGAACAGAAGATAGGGAAAGAGTTCGTTATCCCAGATGTGCTGCTTTTTAGCAATCCTAGTGAAATCTATCCTATATTGCTTGAGGCAGCAAAGGAGTCACATACAAATATTTTTCGTACAAATGTTGTGTATCATGAAGATGAACAGGCAGAAATTTTGAAGTATGTGTTACTAACAACTGAAACGATATATTTTAAACAGTTTCAGTTAAGTGGGGGGAATGTGTTAAAGCCAAAAGACACATTCCAAGGTAATGCTTTTTTATCGACAGTACATACGAAAGATACAAAACAAAAGGGAGTAATAAAAGATTTTGGAGATAATCATGAGATTACAATTAAACCGCTTCAAACGTCGTACGAACATTTACCTATGGCAGGAAGATATGTTGTAGAAGGAGTAGATGATAAATCATACAATGCATTTTTAAAGCTTTTTTCTAAAAAGCTAAATCAGCATTTTAAGCCAAAACAGTATATTGTAGCTGACGATTTCAAACGTAATCTTAGTAATAACGAAGAAACTTTTGATTCACCAATAAGTTATTTATCGTATGTTCAATATATCGTGTTTATCGTACTTTTATGTTTTCTCATTTATTATGTATTTAACGAAGCGAAAAGAATTGGAGTTATAAAAATGCATGGCGTATCGAATGGACGTTTATGGTTTATTGTTCTAGGTAGAACCATTGTTAGTATGTTTATTTTATCGTTATTCATTTCCGTACTTGCAGCTGCTTTCGTAAAAAATGTAACTTCGGGGTTTATATACACCATAGTGCTTGATCAATGCAAAACGTATTTTATCATTACAATAGTGTCTCTCGTTTCATATTTTTATATCTCCAAAATTAAAGTCAATCAAATTATTAAAAATAGAAAAGATACGAAAGGTATATTTGTATTCAATACGCTATTAAAAGTTATCTGTTCCATTTTATTTGTTTTATTAGGAACGCCTATTTTAGAACAATATATTACAGTGAAAGAAAAACAAGAGAATTTAAAAAACTGGGAGAAAAACAAAGATTATGGTGTCTTTAATCCACTATTTACTGGAAATGATGAAGGCCAACAAGGAATGCATAAAACGGATTCAAGTATAAATGGTAATCTGTATCCTATTTTAAATAAAATGGGAGCGGTATTAATTGATTCCAAGGAGTATGAAGAGTTAGAGCTTATTAGAAACAAGGATTATAAAGGAATTCGGTCAGTTAAAGTGAATAATAATTACCTTCGTGAATTTCCGCTATATGACATACATAATCAGCGCGTGCAAGTTACAGAAGATATGGAAAACTGGATTTTATTAGTACCTGAAAAATATCAGAACAGGGAAAAAGAAATTCTTCGTTATTTTGGAGAATGGAGAAAGCCAGCAATAGAATATGAAGAAAAAAGAATGCAAAGAGAGGTCCCAAATCATTTACGCAATCGAAAAATAGATATTATTTGGATAAACAACAATCAGGAAATCTTTGGTTTCAATCCAGATGTATATAAATCTAATCATAATAAGATTAAAGATGAGATTATTGAGGTTATGACAGAGAAAAATAGTCTTGTTGGAGAAAGAGACCTTATATTAGGCGGAGGGGCGAACGATCCTTTAAAGATTAAGTTAATTGACAGAGATGCAGGATTAACTTATAAGGCTTTGGAGCCAGAACTTAAAAGGCTAGGACTAGATGATAATTTAAAATATCTTGTAACAGTTGACCAATATATTTTAAAAGATATATACGATATGCAGCAAACTATAAAAATGTTATTTATGGTTACTAGTGGATTAATTGTCGGCATATTATTTTTGGTTACACAGAATATTATTGTGTATTTCAATAAAAATCAGCAAAAAATAGTGGTCCATCGCTTATTTGGCGTAAGTTTTTTTAGAACGTATAAAGGATACATGTGGTTATTTGTATTGATGTGGGTCGTACAACTATTAATTTGCTTCATCGTAAAAAAAGAGTTTGATATGAAATTGTTTACGGTGGTGGCAATGCTTATTTTAATTGAATTTATCGCGTCTATTATCGCATTAATCACTATGGAGCGAAGAAAAAAAACAACGGTCATTAAAGGAGGTTCATAGAAACAAATGCAGTATATATGTGAACTGATAGATGTTAGTAAAAGTTATGGCAATCATGCGGTTTTAGATGAGTTTAATTTGAAAATTTGTGAAGGGGAAATGGTTGCGATTACAGGGAAAAGTGGATCTGGTAAAACAACGATTCTTAATATTGTGGGAATGCTTGAAAATCCAGATAGTGGAGTCGTTAAATTGTTTGGTGAAGAGAGCCCTAATATGAGTTCTAGTAAAGCAAATAAGCTTCTGAGAACGAAAATGTCGTATCTCTTTCAAAATTACGCACTCATCGACAATGATACTGTAAATAAAAATTTAGAAATCCCCTTGATTTATGCGAAAAAAACAAAAAAGGAAAAGAAAGAATTAAAAACAGTCGCCTTAGAAAAAGTTGGGCTGAGCGTATCATTACAGCAAAAAATACACGAGCTTTCAGGTGGTGAACAACAAAGAGTCGCCATAGCAAGGATACTCCTAAAGCCGTGCGAGTTAATATTGGCCGATGAACCAACAGGCTCTTTAGACGATAACAATAGAAATGAAATTATACAAATTTTAAAAAATCTAAATAAAGAGGGAAAAACAATTGTTATTGTCACCCATGATCCATATGTAGCACAAGTATGCAATAGAGTCATTGAGATATAATTTTTGCGGAAATGAGAATATTAAGGGGAGAGGAAAAGATGCATATACAACAATTCAATCAATACATTGAAGAACTATTTGGAGAACATTTATGGTTCTGTTGCAAAGTTTTCTAAACTAAGCTACACTTTCGAAAAAGAAAACGAGGAGAATCACAGATGGGATATTTTAAAGGGAAACAGTTCAAGAAGGATAT
>NZ_NTRO01000114.1:0-9730 GCF_002560575.1 Bacillus sp. AFS023182
GCACAAAAACAATGCGTATTCGAAAGTGAAATCAAGCATTCTAAGCCTGATTTTAAAAAACTACAAGAAAAGATACATAAGCTTACAGATGAAACCGGCGAATCACCCGAAATTGTATTCGAAGCAACAGGGATCTATTCCAGACAGCTAGAACGATTTATGCAAAATAACCAGTATACATATTGTTTATTAAATCCATTAGAAGCCAAAATACAATGTGATTCCTTGCGGATTCATAAGACAGACCGAAGCGACGCACACCGATTAGCTCTCACCCATTTTACAGTTACCCGAAGGGTATCTACCGAAACTGATAATTTATTCTATCAGTTAAAATCTCTATCTAGATTATATAGCGAACTGGATGATGAATTATCAATAATTCGCGGCCGTATGCATAAAGTAATCCAATTAACATTTCCAGAATTGGAAAGAATATTTACTAGTAAATCTGATTTATTTTTAAATTTTGTTCAACTATTTCCCCACCCAGATTGTGTTTTAGGTCTTTCTAAAACCATTATAAAAAATCGTATTCGTGCCAACACCAATAAAAAAATATCAAATATTACGGCGGAGAAAAAAGCGATTCAGATACTTGAAATAGCGAAAATTTGCTATCCTGCTGTTTCTCAGAACGATGTTCTGTGTGACCAGCTCAAATTATACGCAAGGCGCTATCAAGAGCTTCTTCACCAAAAAGAAAGCTGTATTAGCAAGATGGTGTATGTAGCTAAGCAACGTGCAGAATACGATATCATTCGCAGTCTCCCTGGGATTGGACCGAATACTGCCGTACGCTTGATGGCTGAAATAGGAGATATTACTCGTTTTAACAATAACAAGCAACTCAATGCATTTGCTGGTATTGATATACGCCGTTTTCAATCAGGTAAAACCTTTTTTAAAGATAAAATCAATAAACGTGGAAATAAGCATTTGCGGAAGCTCCTTTTCCTTATCATCCAGAACATGATTAAACAACGACGTTACGGACAAAATCATATTGTTGAGTATTACGATAAATTAAAAACGCAACCTTATAACAAGTGTCATAAAGTTGCGTCCATTGCATGTGTAAATAAATTATTGAAGCTTCTCTTCTATCTCATTACACATAATATGCACTATGATTATCGGTTAACCGCCTGAAACCATAGTTTCATCCATTATACCATATCTTCCCCCTAGTAAAAAATAGACACATATTAGAGGGATTTGGTTTGCATTTTAATTGGCTTAAAATTTCTGGCATTTAATCAATTATAACTCTAAAAAACATTTGACTAATCGTAAGAAAAGACACCCTAAGGTGCCTTCCTCCGACTTGAAACATATTACTTTGAATTAAACTATTTTATTTATTAACTTTAAAGTTTCCTTTGTAGCTTCCAATCTAACAGTTTCATCTTCAGAGTTTTTCATTAAGTATTTTAATGTTTCTAATGACTCTTTAAGTAGATCTTCACTATCTTCGATTTTAGTTATTGTTGATTCTTCGCCAGTAATAAATTGTTCTATTTCAGCTTCTTCCCACGTACCATTAAAACGGCATACAGTGCGAATAGTTTTGGTTGGACTTACTTTGAAACGGAAGATGGAAAATGGGATGGAAACTCAATTACCACTACTTACTCACAACCCAATGTGGAAGTTCATCTTGGCGCTGACGGCCGTGCACCTTATAAAATCGGTGGCACTCGTGTGGATGGGCAAACCTTGAGAGTTCAACTATGCAACCCAGTTACAAAGGCTTGTACAGCCTATCAATATTTTGGTGGCAGTGAGGGTTTATATAGTACTATTTTCACAGGAATGAAACCAGCTACTTATAGAATAGATATTATTGACCCTTTTTCTTCCTACCGAGTTAAAGGATATGTGGAAGCTGCAACATTTTCTTGGTAGTAGCTACTATAATATATGATAAATACAAATCATAAAAAAAGAACAACTCTTAGTTGTTCTTTTTTACATCCAAAAATCATCTTCATGTATGTTTTGCCCTAGCTTTTTCAATCCTCTTATAATTTGAGTAATCGTTGAGAATTTCGGTATATATGTTTTATCGTTGCACAACTTGGAAATTGTGCCCCTACTTAATTTAGCAGCTTTCTCTAATTCCCCTTGTGTTATCCCTTGTTTATCTAACCATTTACCAAATTTGCTACGTTTTTTACCTAATCCAAACACCTTTACCACCTCAGGCATAGCTTGCCCATTTCGTCATTTTTTTAAACCGAAGAAAAAAAGTGACATAAAGGCCAAACAGTGCAAAATACCTTTTACTATACCAAACAAATTACGATTCACCGTTCCGAATTGATAGCCTTTCAAAACTTTGTTTTACCTATTCCAAATAGAATTCTTTCACAGAATGATACTTCAGACATTACGAGATTATTATTTTCAATGATTTATAGCCATTTTGCTCTCTTCTAATCTATAGGGACTATTCTTTCAGAATAAGCAAAGAAAGGTGGTGTTCTACTTTGATATTCGAGTTAGTAAGTTCAGCAGCAGTTGGCGGTGTAATTCTTTTCACAAAAATGTATCAAAAAGGTGCGACAAATGATGCTTCTAAAATCCAACGTATTTGTGCTAATTGCGGTTTAAAAGTGAAAGAAGGGAAAGATACCAGGACAATACAGCTACTTCGTAAGACGAGAAATGAGTGGGGCGTGGAATATGCTTACAGGATCCCTCTTGGTCTTAGCTTCTCCGACTTCGAACAAAAGATGCAGCATCTAGAGGATGGACTGAACCATAAGAGCAAGGTTTACGATTTCAAACCATCAGACTTCAAATCTCTTCGTTTGCGAAAAGATATCTTAAAACAAATACAAAACATCATAAACAAGAAAAAAAGCGTTAGAATGGAAATTGAGCTGTCTTATGATGGTTTATTAAAAATACGAGTTTATGAGAAAGGGATTCCAGATTTTGTGAAGTTTGAGGAAGAAATGATGAAGCAGTGTAGGGGATGGGAAGTGCCGATAGGATTCACACGAGATGGATTAGTAAAACATGACTTTGATTCGATTGCACACATGATTTCAGCAGGGATGACGGATATGGGGAAATCGAATGTATTGAAGCTAATTATTACCTCCCTTATACGCAACCAATCAGAAAATACCAAGCTATTCCTAATTGATTTGAAGGGTGGTCTATCTTTTAACCGATATAGATTCCTAAACCAAGTCGAATCGATTGCGAAGAACCCTGACGAAGCCCTACAGACTCTAAGAGACCTGCAAAACAAACTGAATGAGAGAAACGAATACTTACTAGAAAAAGGATACGAAGATATAAAAGAAGCAGGAGATACCACAAGATACTTTGTCATCGTAGATGAAGCTGCCGACATGATGCCATATCAGGAGTGCAAGGACATCATTGTAGATATAGGAAGACGCGGCAGAGCTGCTGGTTTTCGTTTGCTGTACAGCACCCAGTATCCAACTAATGAAGCTTTACCATCACAACTCCGTCAAAACATCGGCGCCCGTGTTTGCTTCAGATTACAAACTGAAGCAGGGAGCCGTGCCGTATTGGATGAAGGAGGTGCAGAAACCCTTCCTAATATCAAAGGGCGTGCAATATACCAAACTAACGAAAAGAAGGTCTTACAGACAGTTTATATCGATAATAAGCAAATAGATAACATCATAAAGCCACACATCAATATAAGAGCAAGAAAGGAGCATGAAGATGCAAAAACTGGCCATGAAGGAAACGAGGATCGAAAATATTCTCTCGAGCTTGAAGAGATTGGGATTTTTGACTAGGAAGCAAATACAAGTTCTTCATGATTTAGGTGGAGACAGAAATGCATCGCGGGTTATGAAGGACCTTGAAGAATATGTATCTAGCTTTCGCTTTGGTGAAAAAATTTATTATCTCAACAAAGAAGGACGTGAGCGCATTGGGAGTAAAAAGGTGCTCAAACGTTCTAACCAATTTAGGCACTATATTATGCGGAATGATATCTATATCGCTTATGAATGCCCTAAAACGTGGAAACAAGAAGTTAAAATGAACGTAAAAGGCATGGTTTCTATAATTGCAGATGCTTTATTCAACGACGAAGGAAGATACCACATTATAGAAATAGATCACGAACAGAAAATGAGTGTAAACCGAGTGAAAATGCAGAAATATAAAAAATTAATTGACTGCAAAGTATTTGAAAAACCGCCCAAATTTACATGGTATACAACAACAGAATACCGCAGAAATCAATTAAAGAAGCTTTGCGAAGGTTTAGATTGCAACATATTTACAGTTACGGATTTCCATTAAAAATAGGGAGATGGTCCATATGGCAACTGAGACAATGAGCATCAAAGATTTTATGGATGGTAACTATGGAGCGAAGAAAAAGTGGAGCTTGTTCAAAAGGAAAGCAAAAAAATACGCACCTGTCGCAGTGCACATTAGTCTTGTGATCGGTAGTGCTATTATATTCAGCCAAATTATAGATATTCCTCATGGATTTGCTGCTGAACCTGGAAGTGATGTCAACGAAGTATTTAAAGATGCTCAATCAACTGATGGTAAGTTTAAAAATTATATAGATGGCCAACTGTATAATCGTATTGTGAATGCATTCGAGCCAGTAATATTTTTAATCAAAGCAGTGTCGTATCCAATCGCATCCGTTGTGGCGCTATGCGGTGGGTTGTTTATTATGGTGGGTAGCCAGGAACGGGGATTCAGTCTTATTTCAAGGGCAGGGATAGGATATATAGTGGTCCAAATGATTCCATTGTTTATGCGATTGCTTGTTGAGATTGCAAAAGCGATATAAAAAAATAGAAAAAATACCAATTAATCCATCAATTCAATTGGCTTAAGTCAATTGACGGTGTGTAATAAGAGTATAAAGAAAAGGAGGTGAACAAGGTGGATTGGGTAGTAATCTTAGGTTCCATAACAGCATTCGTAACCATTTACTCGCAACTATCTTCCGGAATTAAAAACAGCTTAGACATTTACTACAAAATCAAGGAAGAAAAAGAAAAGAGTCGTTCCCACCAAGAAACCGACTCAGAGTAGCACCACAGGAGAGGGAAACCTCCCTTGTACCTAAGATTATTATAACACATTCCGCTTTATCTTATGAAAAAATTCATCTTAAGGGACTTTCCAGTTGTTATCGTTTTGGGAGTAATTTTGTACCTGATTGACTATACCAATTTGCAAACCGCAGACTATATTTGTATTGCACTTAGTATACTTGCATTTGCAACAATAATTTTCAATTTGGTAACCACGTATATCAAGGAGAAGAAAGATGTATAAATTCGAAACCAAAGAAGAGTTGATTCGTTTTATTAATGATGAGATCGTAAATACATCAGAAGCCTTGGATATCTTAGGGTGTTCAAGGAAAAACCTAAACATGATGATAAAAAAAGAAAAAATAAAACCAATCAAAGAAATGGTTCGCGATCGACTATTCTTTAAAGAAGATGTTTTGAAAAGTAAAGAGCAAATGAAGAAATAAAAGTCCTATAGTCATGGGGCTTTTTTCTTTGCAGGAATTTTTTAACCATCATGGAATACTGTCACTAGGAGGTGTTGTGACGTTATGACGGACGAAATTGTTTATTCTGCTAGTGAAGTATACAAACGACTAGGAATAAGTGATAGCACCCTTAGAAAGTACATGGAAGTGTTGCAGCGAGAGGGATTTACAGTGAAGAAGGATAAGCGCGGCAGACGTGAATACACAGAACAGGACATTATGGTCATTGAGAAATTAATTGAGCTTAGTAAGCATGACGGTATGACGTTGGAAAAGGCAGCGAAGATGATTGCGCAGCGATTAGAAATCGCCAATCCAAATGTGGAGACAGAGGAATCACAAGAAACTGATCTAATCCCATTCCACATTCAACAGCAACTCCAGCAACAGTACAGCGTTATGGCGCAAGAAATGAATCAAAGCATGTTAGCGATGGAGAAGCGATTAAGTGAGCAGGCAGAGCAAAGAAGCAAACGAATTGAGGGAAGTATAGAACGGCATAATGAACGAGTTGAAAAACGATTAGAAGCACGAGATGAAAATCTCATGAAAACATTGCGTGAGATCCAGGAGACAAAGAAATTAATGCAGGAATTTCGTGAAGAGGTTGCAGCTGCAAAGGAGAAGAAAAAGCCGTGGTGGAAGTTTTGGTAAGGACAAGAAGAAGAACTGCCAGCCAGGGTAGGAACATATAAAAATAGAGTTGTAGAAAAAGAAAGAGTGGATTCCTTGTGAGAGTAGGTATCCACTTTTTTCTTGTGTTTGTTCGCACCAAAAATTAGGGAAAACGTAACATATTATTTATCTGTTTGTTTTTGCTTCTTTTTCAAATACTCCGCACGCAATTTTTCAAGTTGCTGCTTTTTATCAAATTTGGCAGGCGTCTGTTTTTCATGAAACTTTGCCACAGCTACCTGACCTTTGTAATCCAATTGATATTTTCCCACTTTGTTCACCTACTTATCTTGTCTTTAAAGAGAATCTATTCAACAAATATAATATACCTCTTATTTTACTGAAGTAAACCTTATTACTTTATTAGTTGCAAAGTTTTTTTAATACTTGTTAAAAAAACCTACATCCTCAATATTTTTCTACTTATATCTATCTTACATAATGATAACTGTCATACAATGAAGATAATATTAGGAAATTGTGAGGATGATTACGTTGATAAGATTTGTAATTAGTTATGCTGCAAGTCTGTTTGCTTTTATTTTCGGATGGTTCTTGATTGCATATATTTTTAATCCTAGCTTTATTCACCCGACCGTTGTATTTGGATTCATTAAAACTATCGTCATTTATGGTAGTATACCAGCTCTTATAGCTTGTCTAATTGGGGAAGTGTTATACAGGAAAATCAAACGATGTAGAGAGTTTCAATTTGGAATTCCTGTATTTATAGGACTAGCAGTTATCTATACACTTACACCATTTTTTTTATTTTTACTTTTACTTTTTCGCATTTTTTTAATTTCGTTGCACCTGTTATTATGGGGTCCTTAGCGTTTTATTTAGTACGTAGAAACTTCCGTTAACGATAATTATGTAAATGAGATAGTGGTGGTTGTGGAAAGGGGTTGTGCCATATATAGAGAAGCAGGAGTGTTTGGTTTTCTTGCTTAAAATAAAAAGATACATTTATCTAAAGATACAAAGATANNTATCTTTGTATCTTTAGATACATAATAACAAATAAAAAAGAAGTATCCTAAAAACAAGGACACTTCTGTCTTTTATTTATTTTCTAACGTCTCGTAAAGACGCTTGTACATATCTTTATATGCTTTAGAATGTCGATTTACCAGCTGAGTATCTACATAGCTTTCAACAAGTATATCAATGATGTTGTTAATTGATGTTTTATCCATACTCTCTTGTTCCTGAATAAATGGTTTAAGAGTATTTAGCTTTAGCAAAACGGCTGGTGAAATTTTGGCTGTTTTAGATGGAACTAAACGTTGATCT
This sequence comes from Bacillus sp. AFS023182, assembly GCF_002560575.1. Taxonomy (NCBI): domain Bacteria; kingdom Bacillati; phylum Bacillota; class Bacilli; order Caryophanales; family Bacillaceae; genus Bacillus; species Bacillus sp. AFS023182. Next base: position 7,505 of record NZ_NTRO01000114.1, read on the forward strand.
GGTTTCTCTGGTGTCTGTATTTCCTTTTCCGTGTTAGTTTGAACGTTTTGAATAGCTAAATCTGAACTTTCGGTAATAGGTGTTACAGTTACTACAAAAGATTTACTTTTATTTTCCAAAGGTACCACTCCTATTTAGTAATTACTTAAAGCTATTTATTGTTAGATGTTATGTTTTTTAAAATACGTTGCTCACGTTCAGTTAAATTATTAGCAATGTAGAATTCTAAAATTTCATCAATAAATTCGTAATTTTTCATACTCTTCATCGTACAAATGGTTTTAATTTTACTAAATGATTCAGGGGTTACTTTTATGTTCTTTCTATCTTGAGCTGTTAAAACTTTCTTTTGTTGTACGTTGCTGTTATTTGTACTTTGAACATTTCTTTCTGTATTAGCAGATTGTGCTATCTTCGGTTCTTGCGGTGTTTCCCTTTTGATTAAAGCCACTTATGTCAATCCCCTTCCCTAACTTAGTAAGTTTATTTTCTACGAAATACTTAGGTGTATATCTATATCCCGGTTCAATATCTCCCTCAGTCTCGAAAAGGTGAATTCTTTCTTCTAATTCAGAGAAAATATCACAGAATAAAGCTAGCATTCTCTTATCATGATGATCTTCAAATTGTAAGCCGATTCGTGGATACCATTCTAAACGTGCGTGATTGTTAATAATCGTAGTAAATACATTCTCTTCACCAAAAGTAGCTATTGTACTTTTAACAATTTCTTTGTGTAAAGCGCGCTTTTGTTGCAGTAATACAGGAAGTACTCCAGCTACTTGCATTTTTACGAGTGAACCAAAGTCATCGACTAATGTTTGGATGTATTCAAAGATTAAACGCTGACTTCCTTCATATGAAAATTGTTGAGTTTCTTGAACAACAATAATATAGTCGCTTGCTACCATCGCATTATCCACTTTTAAATCAGTTGAAGGTGGAATATCGATGAATATGTAATCGTAGTTGTATTTGATTTTTTCTAGCAATCTAGAAAGGTAAAAAGTTCTGTCTTCAATCGTATTAAAATTTTCAATTAAGAAGTCCGTGTATTTCCTCATATCATATCCGCATGGAATCATGTCTAGGTTTTCATGCAGCTGCACAATACCTTCTGATAAATCTCCATCTTCAAGACATTTCATTAATGTCTTTTGCATTTCGGTAATATTAAAAGATTTTGCTAAGAACGTTGTACCGTTCCCTTGAAGGTCAGTATCAATAAATAAAACTTTCTTATTAAAGATTAAAGAAGCCACAAGAGATTCCATACACGAATCAGTTGTTTTTCCAACTCCACCTTTTTGTTGGGCGTTGATTATGACGTATCCTTTTCTCACAGGAATCGCTCCTTTTAAATTTGTAATATAATTGTAACAAAGGATAAATGTATCTTTTTATCTTTTTATTCTCGATTTGATAATAACACGGGCTTGTACAAAAAGTAAAAGGGTAAATGTATCTTTTTTTGTATTTAATAGATTAACAAATTTTTTTGTGTACATAACTTTTAATGGAAATCCTATAAAATCAACGATAATTGATGTATCTTTGTATCTTTGTATCTTTGTATCTTTGTATCTAAAGATACACAAAGGTAAACTATGTATCTTTGTATCTAAGGATAAATGTATCTTTTTATCTTTTTATCTTTGTATCCTTCATTTAAGTTAACTAGATGACTTAAACCCACTTATAGGGGCATTTACAAACAAAAAAGCTTGTTGTAACGTAATAAACAACAAGCATCATTCTACAAAACAAAACATATTTTGATACTTTACATAAATGAAGATCGATAGAACAACTGAATATGAACAGAAAATAAAAAAGCCACTCCCATATGCTATCGGCTACCAACCTTTAGCGGGAATGACTCTTCTAGCTAGTGTACCACCACTTGGCTAGAATGAACTGTATTAACCCACAGGACTTCGGTTTAAGTAGTGTACCACCACTATCTTAAACAATTATGCCTTTCGTCTAGGCTTATTTGATATACCCATTTTATCTATGATTTGGCTAAAATTCAACTAGTAAATGCTAGAATTGATTTTTTGTAGTCAAAAAGATATATAAAGGGCGTTTCTAAACCTAGAAGTCTTGTAAATGTACAGGTCATTTAGGAATTGGAGATGCCTTTTTTGTTTTTTGTTCACGTGGAATTGCCTGAAACCACGTTAATAAAAACTGATAAGCCGTGATTCCGTGCTGCCATACATT
>NZ_NTRO01000115.1:0-5653 GCF_002560575.1 Bacillus sp. AFS023182
TATTTCTTTACATCATAATTAAAGAGGCCAATCTTAATACTTTTAGTTTCTTTCAAAACAGCCATTAAACTAGCTACATTCTCATTCTTCGCATCAAGAATCATTTCTCCAGATTTATTCCTAAAAAATACGATCATCCCCTTTCCCCCTATCTATTCGACAGAAAAGAAGAATATCCTACATAATAAAAAGCACTCCATAAGGAATGCTTTTTATTATAAGTTTTCATATTTAGTTAGTTCTGTTTCAAACTGATTAATTGTATTTTGATATTGTTTTTTTATCGAATCCGTGAATGTCAGTACTGAAAGAAGATTCTCCATGATTTGTGTAAATTCAACTTCTCGAAGTAACTTATCGTAACTAATATAAGAGCAACCATGCACCAGTTGCCCTTTCGTCAAAATCTTATGTTATTACTATAAATACGGTAAATGAAGTTTTACTTTTAAAAAGTAGAAATCTGCCATTCACTAGAATAACAGTTTCCAAAAATAAACAAGTCGTGTTTGTATATCGCATATTTCATTTAGTTTGGTTAAGATGTTTTCACTCCTCTTTCATCTAACAACCGCGACAGACACTCTTGGTCGACTTATCAGACCGTCCTCACTCCATCTACCTAGAATGTTGTTAGCTGAAAGAGAGCAAAAGCTCTTCTTCACTTTCAACGTATGTCATGCAAACTATTGTGAATATCATGAACCGGCAATCCATTCAATCCACCAACCATCACCATTTGTCATGACGATCTATTATAAAGGTAGGCGTGAGTCGTGTTTTCCGCCACGCCCACAATACAAATATATCACCTTATTTCCAAAATGAGCGGCACATTTCCGGCCAAAAATCTGTCACGACTCTGCCATTTTATTTTAATTCGCTAATAACCTTTATTTCCCTAGACAAGCCCACTGCAACAGCCATAAAGAATAAATTAGATTTCTATTAAGGCATTACGCTTGATCTGATTGTTGAACATGTAATGGAGGCGGAATAATCCAACCTTTTTTCTTATTCAGACGAAGCAATATAGCTCCAGCTTGTGCTTTTTTCATATGGAATTGACCAAACATCATTCCTACATCTTCTCGAAGTGATTGTCCCATAGCTTGGCTACATGCTACCAAACCTGCTGCAAGACCTGCAGAAACCGTTGCCGCAATTTCTGCGTCATTTATACGAGCGCCAGGTGGAATAGTTTCAATAGATGCAACTGGTCTTTCTGGAGGTGCTGGCGGTAATGCAACACCATTTAATTTTAATAAATTTTTTAATTCTTCAACTTCTGATTGGATATCATTCTCTACGAGATTTTCTAAAAATTTCTTTAAATCCTCGTCTCCTGTGTGGTTAATAAGAACTTGATATCCAGCAATTGCACCTTGTGCCGCTGCAAGATAACTCCAAATCCCAAAGACTTCACCGTAGTGCATTGGTTCATTTTGTGGATTTCCACCTAAAACACCCATTAAAATATTCCTCCTTAAAGAAATTAATCTTTTAACAACAATGCTTACTATAGAAAAAATTTTCCCAACCATGTTCCAGATTAAAGAAAATAAGTTCTTATAACTCATAAGGAACACCTTACCCAAATATAGTAATTACACCTTATAGAATGTACTGTTTCAAAAAATTTATTCTGATAAATAGCACATATATTTTTATTAACATAATCCATTATTATCAGTACTTTTAATAATTAGAATTTAAAGATGGTCATCATAATTTCAACTCAAATGGACTTATATATTCTTAAACGAATATTACCTAAAGGAACTGGAGATATTACTAAACACGAAAGGAGGGAAAACTATGAAGAAAAAATTGTCATCTATTTTAAGTGCTCTATTACTAACTATTATGTTTTTTGGTACAAGTGTCCACGCTGAATACGATGGGAATAATATGAATAGAGTTAACAATAATGATATTACAACTCGAGTTAATGACAATAACATGAATAGAGTTAATTATGATACTAGAACTCGAAATGTGAATACAACAAATGATTTAAATAATGATCGTGATGATAATAATAATTGGGCGTGGCTTGGTTTATTAGGACTATTAGGTTTATTCGGTCTTAGAAAAAAAGAAAAAGAACCTGAAAGACGTTAATATAGAACATCGCATTTAACTTTAAAAGATACTTATTTATCAAAAGAATTCAAAACGAATAAACTATGAATCGCCTTTTATAAGGCGATTTTTTATTTTTTCAAAATCTATAATAATTATATAAAAACGGATACCATTAATCGGATACCATTAATCGGAAACAATGAATTTCTTAACTTGATGGTAATAATGGAGCGGTACGTCCATTTGACGAACTACGCTTCTTTTTTATGCCGTTGCTTCACTTACCCCTATCTTATATTTTGTGTAACTAAGCCAACCGCTGAACCACTTGCTATCAGTAACTTTATAAGACTTTCTATTTTGAGTTACACAACACAATAAAAATGGTTAACTATAAGTAAAAAAAGAAAAAGACCGACTTCTATCGGTCTTTTCAAATATTCTTATATTGTTGGTCTCTTCTAAGACCTAGATTTTCTAGGACCTACAATTAGTTTGATTGCTGTTCTTTCTTGATTATCGATTGAAACCTCTTGAAACGCTGGAATAAGAACCAAGTCAATACCACTAGGAGCTACGAATCCTCTTGCAATAGCAATGGCTTTAATCGCTTGATTTATAGCGCCAGCTCCAATCGCTTGAATTTCTGCATTACCGCTTTCTCTTAATACGCCTGCAATTGCGCCTGCAACTGAATTGGGATTTGATTTTGATGATACTTTTAATATATTTTCCATGTAAGTTGCTCCTCTGTTATTTAATCGCCTTTTTGGTTACTAACTGGAATGTAATTAACGTATCTTTAACTAATATTCATATCAAAAGCAAACAATACTATTGAATGTATTTATTCGATACTTTTTATGTTGTACCTGCCCATCTACATAAAAAAAAGCGAATTACTAAATCTTAAACTTATTCATCGCTCTATCCATTGCATCTTGGTTTACACCTATATATCTTAACGTGACCCTTTCCGATGAATGATTGAATATCTCCATTAGCAACGCTATATTCTTTGTCTGCATGTACATATGGTATCCAAATGTCTTCCGTAATGTATGTGTACCAATCTCATCTAAGCCAAACTCTGCCGCTGTACTTCTAAGTATTTTGTATGCCATGCTACGACCAATAGGCCTGTTACTACCTTGTCTGCTCTTAATTAAATACTCATGGTCCTCTCTTTCTTTAATGAACCATTTCAATTCTCTTCTTAACGCTGCAGTAATTTGAATACGCTTCTGCTTACCTGTTTTCATTTCACGCATTGAGATGTGACTCCCTTTCAAGTCACCAACCTTTAACTTCAAAATATCACTAATACGTAGGCCTGTATTGATTCTCATTACAAACAATATATAATTCCTGTCACTCTTTTCTTTTAGGTGCTCCTTTATTTGTTGTATTTGCTCTGGATCACGTATTGGCTGAACAAAATTCATTATTCATTACCTCCAGTTTCTTCAGTTTCATAAACTTCTAATCTAAGAGCAAAAGCAAGTTTATAAAATACTCTAGCCTTAACACGTCGATAAGTACGCTCGCTCATGCCGATTTCGTTATATACCATATAATCACATACATCTTCATCTTCTAAATAACGCTTAATGATGATGTTTCTTTGATCCTTTCCTGCACGCCCATTACCCAAACGACTAAGAAACTGGTCAATACGAAATGATGTTTGCTTAATCCACTCTTCTCGTTTACTTTGTTGTATATTAGCCATCGCTACATCTTCTAATGGCTTCCCTACATCATTTGTAGGTCCGTGATATCTAATTTCATAAGAAGGAGTGACTTTCATTTCTTCACGCATCATTCCAAACTGTCTATATAAACGTACACTTTCCAGAACACCTTCTAATTTTTTCTGCGTTGCTGCTCTATCGATTTTCGGTAAGAAAGATAATTGTTTAGTCATGTAAGACCACTCCTTTTTATTTTTAAATTACTTTTGTCTTAAAGCTCCGCGTCTACGTTCATAACAAGGTCTATGCATCCCCATTAAATCCTCAATTTCACGAGTACTTAATTTCTCTTTTTGTTTTTTCTTATTTTTCTTCTTTCCTTGCTTGGATTGCTTTTTCCATTCACGTAACTGATCCTTTAACGCCTTCATTTCCCCATCTCCTTTTTCAAAATAAAAAGGACACCTATTCATAAAACAGCTTTAATTGCTGCCTTAATGAATTGGTGTCCTCTAGTTTTCTAGCCGGACTGTATTCTGTTCGCTTTCACTTTAAAATACCAGCTTGTACAAATATATTTCTCCAAGCGTTATCGACTTGATGTTTCTCTACTGCCTTTGCGCGGCGAGCAATTGCTTTTCTTAACTTTCTTTTCTTCAAGCCTTTCATTCTCCCAACCTCTCTTTAATAAAGATTATTTTAATAAATATCAGTTGAAACAATTACAGATGGCTCTACATTGATTTTCATTAGTTTTCTATAATACACTTCATCATTGATAACAATAGATGTTTTTCTTGCCCCTTTATAAATCGGATTCCATTTTTTAAAGTCAGCCTCAGATATTAGTTTCCAAACTTTCACATCACCCATTGAATTTCTTAGATCGTCAGTATCATAACGTCCCCATGTCCAAAACATTTTTTCTAACCAATCATCCAACTCATTGTGTTGTACGAAAACATATGATGTATCACCACAGTCGCATTCTTCGAACACAAAGTAATACTTAGTTAAATAATCTTTTTGTTTATTCTCCACAAACTCTTTAAATGCTCTCCAGTTACTTTTTAGTCCCGTATCGAATGTTTTCAATTCAATCTCCTCTTTTCTATTAAAAGGATTATTTTGTTTAGTTTTGTAACAACTCCGGATTTTCATGGATATTACCTAAGACTTTTACATTGTCATACCATCTAAATTCGTATCCGGTGTATCCTCCATTCCCTGCATTTGCTTTGTACAGATTGATAGGACATTTCTTATATGTAGCCTGTTTCGTATCGTAAACAACAACCCCTGTCATTCTTTCTCCTGTTTCAATCATCGGGTTGTACCAGGTAACTACATCACCTTCATATATTTTTGTTCCTTCTGAATCCTTTTGATTGATATACTGCATAAGAGTATCGCCTTCTTTAATCGGATAGAAATCAATCGCGCTTTCCGAATCATAATGATCAGCCAAATCCCCACTATAAATCATTTTTGAACTTGGTCCTCTTCCCATCCAACCGTTTGTCCATGCTCTGAATTTAATTTCTCTCATTTCCCTCTACCTCCCTGTATAAAACTCAACATTCCGTCAATACTATAGATACAATCTTTCTCCAGTTCCCCATTGGAGCCGAGCAGTTAGCTTTTGCTAGCTGCTCTTATTCTTGTTTATCGAATGGACCTATATCCTCACCAATAGCACCTAAATAATTCTTATGATCCATTTCCCAACAATTCCGGCACATCTTTTTGCCAAGAACAAAGTCTAGTAAATGAGGTCCTCTTAATTCTTTTCTGATTTCACCACACCAATTACATTCCCCGCCATTTTCATACTCTGCCATGATTTTATTCACTTGATGTTCTGAAAGCTC
>NZ_NTRO01000116.1:0-307 GCF_002560575.1 Bacillus sp. AFS023182
AGCAGCTAGCAAAAGCTAACTGCTCTCTCGGGATGGGAACTCAGATTGCTAGAGGTTAATTTAAATGAGTTATGGCTATCGCCTATAAAAATTATATGCGGAATATTGAGTTTTATTCAGGGAGGAAGATGGAAATGAGTAAATATGAACTTAAAATTATTGATAATAAATTGGTTATTGATTTAAACAAAATGACAGATGATTACATGGAATCTTACGGATATGATGGGATGCCTAGTAAATACGATATTGGAGAGTTAGCTTGTACGGAATCAATTGGAAGTGTAGAGCTTTCAGAACATCAAGT
>NZ_NTRO01000117.1:0-14732 GCF_002560575.1 Bacillus sp. AFS023182
AACAATTGGGGTGCAGTTCATTTATGAGAAGGCTTTTTTATGTTTAAATTGTTATATTCTTCGTTTATACTCTCTATTTGATAAAATTAACCCGGCTACAAAAAGCTTGTTTGGTATATTGATTCTTCAAATTCTCAAATTCATATCGATCAAAAAATAAAAAACAAGCTAGATCCAATACCAGCTTGTTCTATCATGCTTTTGAAAATCGTTCAAAAACTTTCATTAACTCTTCAATTGCTTCATCCCCATTACCATCTTTAATAGCATTAGAAACACAATGATTTGTATGATTTTTTAGAATACCCATGCCAACCTTCTTCATTGCTGCATTAATAGCTGAAATCTGTACTAAAATATCAACACAATAACGATCATTCTCAATCATATTTTGGATACCACGTACTTGCCCTTCAATTCTCTTTAACCGATTCATAATTTGTTCTTTTTCTTTATCCGATCTATGAGTAGTAGCTGCCTCATTTTCATTATGATTCATTTGATCACCTTCTTAAAGTTTCTATCGTATTAACAAATAGATTTCTATAACAATCCCATTCGATTTCAATCTATATGTAATAACATCTAATCGGAGTATAACACTTATAGCGTAAAATATACATACAGACTAACCAAATCAAATTTTCAAGCGATTCATTAAAAACAATGATCAGAGTATATTACTCACAAATCTCAGCGCTTTACTTAAAGCGGTTGGCACTACCGATGCATGATTCTCTCCCTCGGCTTCATAAAATACGAATCGAAATTTATTATGTTGCAAATTCAGTAAACGCTCTGATAATGCATTAGCATCTCGAACCATATGATCTCTTTCTAATGCTCCTACTGTAAGAAAGACTCCTACTTCCGTGCTTGCTCTTTTTAATTTGTTTATAAATTCCGCTTCCCTCTCAAGAACAGATTGGTTATTCCACCAAATAGATGGACTACTTATGAAATAATTTTGAAAGGCATTTGTATTTGTAAACAATACATGTAAAGCAAATAGTCCACCGAGTGAATGTCCAAATATTGTTTGTCTTTCTCTATCAATCTCAAAATACTTTTCAATTTGCGGCTTCAATTCATCTTGAATGAATTCTAAAAATTCATTCCCTCCTCCTGATTTAGGCCATGGTTTCCCATCAGGTTTCGGTGGTGCATCTACTGAAGGTGAAGAAGGAGTAAAATCGTAGCATCTTTCAGAGGCTGCAAAACTTCCTTCTATCGGATAACCAATGCCAACAATAATCGATGGTGCAACTCCAGTTTTTTCCGCTCTTACTGATTGAATCTTAATAGCCTCTTGGAACGTTTGGAAAAATGCATTACCATCTAATACGTAAATAACAGGGTATCCGGAGGCAGGAGCTGGTTGCTTCGGCTTTGAAATATAAATTTGATATTCACGAGTCCCTGTTTTCGAATCCATCTTCCATTGCTCTGTATTTGAAATAGTAACATCTTTTTTTTCAATACTAGTATTCATGTGATTCCCCCGCTTTGATCATTTTAACTCGTTATATATTTCGGCATTTTCTTCTTGGAACACGCTATCATAACCGAAACATACAGGAGCTCCATTATATGGTTCTATCATAACGCGTACATCAATTTGAAATACATTTTTTAACACTTCGTTTGTAATAATGTCGACTTCCCAAAACCATTCGGACCAATAATTGTAGTGAATTTTCTTTTTTGTATTTCTACATTCAAATCACGAAAAACTGTGAATTTCCCATAGCTTATTTCTAGGTTTTCAGCGCTTAGAACATTCACTTTCTATCACTCCTCTTACGCCTTTGATTTGTATAACAGATATAGGAAATATGGTACACCAATAATTGAAATTACAATCCCAACCGGTAACTCAGCTGGTGTGAAAACCGTTTTCGCAATAAAGTCTGAAGCAATCACGAGTAGCATTCCAATTGCACCACATACAGGAATTACATGATTATGATGAATGCCGACCAGACGCTTCGCAATATGTGGTGCCATTAGACCAATAAATCCAATGCTCCCTGACACAGAAACACAAGCACTCACTAATCCAATACTGCTTAATAATAAAATCGATTTTTCTCTTTCTACTGAAACTCCTAAACTTGTTATAATCGTCTCTTCCAATTGAAATAAGTCAAGCAAATACGCTTTTCTTTTGATAATTGGAATTAAGATAATGAGCCATGGCAACACAGCAATAATATACTTCCAGTTTGCATTATATATACTTCCCGAAACCCACACAGTAGCCATTTCAAAGTCAGTTGCTTTCATTTTCAATGATAAATACATAGAAAATGCTCCGAAACCCGAACCTATTGCAATTCCTGTTAACAACAGACGCTGGGAATCTAACTTTCCATTTCTCCAAGAAAACATATAGATGAATATAGCGGCTCCTAAACCACCAACTAAACCAAACAAAGGCATCATCATAATCGAGATCCAATCTGTACTTTTTACTTGTCCTTGAAAGAAAAACATAAAGATAACTATCGCCGTTCCTGCCCCTGCATTAATCCCTAAAATACCTGGATCTGCCAGGCCATTTCGTGTAATACCTTGCAAAACAGCACCAGCAATTCCGAGACCTAATCCTACTAATCCCGCAATTATAATTCTAGGAAGTCTAAAATCAAATATAACTAAATCGTGTTCCGGAGCTGGATTAATTCGTAATAATGTACGAATTACATCTGTAATCGCAATATCAAATGTTCCATTCGTTAAACTAATATAAATTACGCTCAAAATAAAAAAAATAATAATGCTCATTGTTATGATATAACGCTGAGTTGAACCTCTAAGCATGTTTCTCTCCTCCCCTCTTTCCAATTAAATAAAGGAAGAAAGGAATTCCGATTAGGGAGGTAACGACTCCAATTGGTGTTTCGAATGGATAATTGACAAACCTACTAATTACATCACATACAGCTAAAAAGATCCCGCCTATTACACCAGCACATGGAATTACCCATCTATAGTCCATTCCAATTAAAAAGCGGGTAATATGAGGAATAATTAATCCAACAAAACCAATTCTCCCAACTAAAGCAACCGCAGTGCCTGTTAAAAACACAACTGAAAGAATTGCTACTGCTTTTATAAGTTTTGTCCGTTGTCCTAAATTGATAGAAACCTCTTCACCTAATGAAAGAATTGTAATGGACTTTGAAATAAAAAGCGCCATAATAATCCCAGCAATCCCAAAAGGAATAGCTAATTTTAGTATATTAGGATCAATTTGATGCAATTTTGCATTATACCAAGAGCTAATATTTTGAGACACCTGAAAATAAGACGCAATTGCTACTGAAATACTACTTAAAAAGGTTCCAATTACAGTTCCTATAATCGCTAATCGAACTGGAGATAATCCATTTCGAAGCAATGAGCCAAAACCATAAACCATTCCAGCTCCCAATGCTGATCCAAACATAGAACATAAAATCATATTTATCGAAGACATTCCGGGAAGAAATACCATGCAAAGTGTAATAACAAAAGCCGATCCATCTGTCACTCCCATTATAGAAGGGGATGCAAGATAGTTTCTTGTCATCCCCTGCATAAGTGCTCCTGATATGGCTAAAAATGCTCCTACTAATAAGGCTCCCACAACCCTTGGTAAACGGGAAGTAACAATAATATTATGATTTACATTTCCTGAATCAAAATGGAACAATGCATTCCAAGCTGTTGTAAAATCAATACTCTTCGCTCCATATAAAATAGATAATAAGATTGTTAATACAATCAATATGGGAGCTAAAAATAAAATAATCATTGGTACTGAATTTATTTTTCGCATATTATTCAACGCACCTTACTAGTTAATTAGCTAAATTTTTCTCCGCAGCTTTTAAGAAAGCTGTTTTACTCCAAGCAGTACCACCTTGTGCCATTGGATCAACAGAATTTACAAATACTTTTTTATCTTTTACGGCTGTAATACTTTTCCAAATCGGGTTACTTTGTAAATCCTCTAACGCTTTTGGATTATCTTTATTTTCGCTTCCTTCAAATTGTAAGAAGATATAATCTGGATTGATTTCAGCGAATTTTTCTAAAGAAATCGCTTCTTGTGCTTTTACAGATTTAATTTGTTCTGGAACAGTTAATCCCAAATCTTTATAAATAACGGGATTGAAGTATACGCCTTCCGGATAAAGATATAGGCTACCAGCTCTCAGCCTTACTACAAGAACTTTTTTATCTTTTAATTTATCCCCTATTTTTTCTTTAGCTTTTGTAGCATCTACTTTATAATCCTTAATAATTTTTTCTGCTTTATCTTTTTTGCCTGATAACTCTCCCATTAGCTTTAAGTTTTCTTCCCAATTTGTAGAAATATGTGATACTGGGAATGTTGGGGCTACCTTCGCGAATTTCTCAGCTGCCTCTGGTGGAAATTTTGAACTAGATGTAATTACATCTGGTTTTAATTGAAGTAATGTTTCAAAATTGGGTTGCATTTTCTCACCAACAGATTTTGCACCCTCTAAATCTTTTGCTAAATACTCAGGTAACTTTCCACCTACTGTAATTGCCCCTACTGGCTTAATACCAAGTACCGCTGCATCTTCCATTGATTCTAAGCTAGCAGTTACAATATTCTTTACTTTTGCAGGTACTGTATATTCTTTACCTAAGTATGTAATCTTTTGTTTCTCATCTTTCTTCGTTTCAGCCGCTTTTGATGCTTGCTTTTGTTCTCCTGAACTCTTATCTGCACTGTTACAGGCTGCAAGACCTACGCTTAATACTGTAACCATTCCTAGCGTAAATAATTTCTTGTTCATACTAATAAATCCCCTCTCTTAATTTATTTTATTTAAATATAATATTTTAATAATTATTATATTAATCTCTGTATTTCCCATAAAACCATCTATTCAATATTAAAGCTCATTTATTTCACTTCCCCTAATAACATATTATTTACCACTTAACTAATCGATAACGATTATCATTATCGATTATATAGTTATAAACAAATTATTTCAAGAATGATTTGAAAAATTTTAACAAAATAAATAAAAAGTCGTGTCTATCCTTCATCCAAGATAGACACGACCTCTCTTTTTCTAAAATTCCATATTCAATTCCACAGGACAATGATCTGATCCTATTACTTCAGTATTAATTTTCGCTTCAACAATTTGACTTTTTAATCTTTCAGAGACAACGAAATAATCTAAACGCCAACCAATGTTTTTTGTTCTTGCATTCATACGATAAGACCACCATGAATATGCCCCTTCTTGATTAGGGTATAAGTAACGATATGTATCGATAAACCCCTCATCAAGAATCCGGGTAAACTTTTCTCTTTCTTGATCTGAAAATCCCGGATTTTTCCGATTTGTTTTTGGATTTTTCAAATCAATTTCTTTATGTGCTACGTTCAAATCGCCACAAAAAATAACTGGTTTCTTTTGATCTAAGCGCTTAATATATGATAAGAAAGCATCCTCCCATTTCATTCGATAATCTAGACGTTCCAATCCCCGTTTGGCATTTGGCGTATAGAGCGTTAGCATATAAAAATCTTCAAATTCTAATGTAATTAATCTTCCTTCTTGGTCATGCTCTTCAATCCCTAAGCCATATGTAACAGAAAGCGGTTCTTTTTTTGTAAAAATAGCAGTTCCTGAATATCCCTTTTTCATAGCATAGTTCCAATACACGTGATATCCTTCAGGATTTAAATCAACTTGTCCACTCTGCAATTTAATCTCTTGTAGACAAAAAATATCTGCATCTACTTCTTCTAAGTATTCTATAAAACCACCTTTTGCAATAACTGCTCGTAAACCATTTACATTCCACGAAAGAAATTTCACTTTTTGTTCCTCCTCTTGCTGCTTTTGCATGCTATCATACTTGTTCTATGTTTTTATTTTCTGCTTACATGCTAACACAAACGAAAGAGACTATCATTTTTTCATCTTTGTAATCTTGCTCTTACATTCTTAAATGCGTACATGTGTACTTCTTTCAGGATATACTAATTTCGGAGGTGATTCCTATGCAAAATGAAAGATTACAATTAGAAACAAGCGTAAACAATTTGACGGATGAACGTTGGCAAGCAATTGTACACAACGATTCTTCTTATGATAACAAGTTTCTTTATGCTGTCAAAACGACAGGGGTTTTTTGCCGACCATCATGCAAATCTAGAATACCAAATAAAAACAATGTACGAATTTTTCTCAATGCACAGCAAGCATTATCCGAAAAATTCCGTCCATGTAAACGCTGTAGGCCAAATGGAATGAAGTTACCGGATGAAGATTGGGTGACACAAATTATAGATTACATTAATAAAAATTATCATGAACCATTAACCCTCGAAATACTAGCAGATATGTGTCATGGCAGTCCCTATCATTTACAGCGTACTTTTAAGCGAATCAAAGGTATTAGCCCATTAGAATATATACAACAAATAAGGATTTCCGAAGCTATGCAGTATCTTACAAATACAAATCAAACCATTATAGAAATAAGTTTTGCTGTGGGCATACCCAATACTGCACATTTTGCAACATTATTTAAAAAGAAAACGGGGTATACCCCTACTGAATTTCGAAACATTAATCATATAAACGAGGTAAAATAACATGGCATCTAAAACCAAACAAACTATATATTGGACGTTATTTATTCATGAAAACTGGCATATGTATATTGCCGCAACATCAACTGGACTATGCTTTGTAGGGTCTCAGCATCAAACTTTGGAAGAGTTAACAACTTGGACGAAAAAACGGTTTCCGAAACATACTCTCATTCAAGACACCTTAAAGCTACAACCATATATACAAGAACTAACAGAGTACCTAGACAAAAAACGTGAAGTATTTACATGTCCCATTGATATTCACGGAACACCTTTCCAATTAGCTGTTTGGAATACATTACGTGAAATTCCTTATGGAAAAACCTATTCCTACTCAGATATTGCAGAGCTTATTCAAAAACCAAAATCAGTACGCGCTGTAGGCACCGCAATTGGAGTCAATCCTTTACTTATTACAATCCCTTGCCATCGTGTGATTGGAAAGAATGGGAAACTATCTGGCTTTAGAGGTGGATTAGCAATGAAAAAAGAATTGTTAACCTTAGAAAAAATATTATTGTAGGTGGTTAAAAATGAAGAATGTTACAATTCCTCTTGAATGGGATGCCCCTTATTTTATAGGCAACGAAACAATAAAAAACTACTGTTTCCCTTGGTGCGAACAAAAACCGTCCCCAAGAAACAATCGCAAATTTAAATTTAGAAAAGAAGCTGAACAAACTGGTTATCTGCCTTGTAGAAATTGTTGTCCTGGGCTTCCATATAGAGCATGGCAAGACGATGAGGAAAGCATAACAGTAATTGTTCCAAAAGAATTTAGCTTTGAACAAAATTTGCACTATCTTTCACGCTCCAAAAATGAATGTATGTTTCACATTGAAAATAACAAAATTTATAGAGTTGTTCCGATTGAGGGAGAAAACCCGTTAATCGAAATAAGTGTAAATGATGAGGGAAACATCCATGTTCGCTTTTTAGGCGATGGGATACCACCTGAAAAATGGGTTCGTGCTGCAGTGGCGAGGTATGTAAGAGAATGGTTTGATTTAGATACAGATTTAATCCCATTTTATGATTTAGCAGAAAATGATGTACTTCTGTCTAAACCAATCAACGAATATTATGGGCTTCGTAATATGGGAATTCCTGATTTATTTGAGGCACTCTGTTGGGGGATTCTTGGTCAACAAATCAATCTTGGGTTTGCCTATACATTAAAAAGACGCTTTGTTGAATCCTTCGGCGAATATATCGAATGGGATGGACGTAAATATTGGATATTTCCAACACAAGAGGTTATCGCCAACCTAGCAGTAGAAGATCTAACAGAATTAAAAATAACCCTCAGAAAATGTGAATATCTTATTGGTGTCGCAAAACTCATGACACAAGGTTCCCTAAGTAAAGAATTGTTCATAAAAAGCGACCTAAAAAATGCTGAGAGAACATTACTCAACATACGTGGTATTGGACCATGGACAGCAAATTATGTTTTAATGCGTTGTCTAAGATTCCCGTCTGCTTTTCCAATTGATGATGTTGGCCTACAAAATGTGATTAAACTTTTAACAGAATCAGATCAAAAACCAACAAAAGACGAAATAAAAGATTATGCTTCAGCATGGAAAAATTGGGAATCCTATGCAACCTTTTATTTATGGCGAGTCCTGTATTAAATTTTTCAGCACAACAATAGATAGGTTCATATTATAGATGAAATTTATTCTTATTTATAACGAAACTCCCTTTCCTTAAAATACCTTATGTATTCCACATATAGACAAGTACATCATCAATATACCAAAAACTCACAATTGAGAAGTGACAAACGGAAGAAATCCGGGTAGCTCCTATTACCCGGATTTCTTTTTATGCCTGCTCTTCAAATAATCGTGCTATTTCTATAATAACCTGAACAGCCTTTTCCATATTATCTACAGAAACGTATTCAAATTTACCGTGATAGTTTTCACCACCAGTAAAAATGTTTGGGGTTGGCAAGCCCATATATGATAATTGTGATCCATCCGTTCCCCCACGAATTGGTTGAATATTTGGTTCAATATCAAGTTTTTTCATCGCCTCATACGCAATATCAACAATTTCTCTGACCGGTTCAATTTTCTCAAGCATATTATAGTACTGATCATTCATCTCAAGAATAATATTTTCCTCACCATACTTCTCTTGCATCTGCTTCGTAATATTCGTAATTTTTTCTTTACGAGCCTCAAAGTTTTCACGTTCAAAATCTCGAATGATGTAATGAGATTTACTTTGCTCCACATCACCATTTACAGAAATGAGATGATAGAAACCTTCATATCCCTCTGTATATTCTGGTGCTTCTTCTACTGGTAACTGCGCATGAAACTCCATCGCTAACTTACTTGCATTGAGCATTTTATTTTTTGCCGTTCCAGGGTGCGTATTATTTCCTTTAAAAATAAGTTTTGCACCTGCAGCATTGAAGCTCTCATACTCCAATCCTCCAAGTGGACCTCCGTCCATTGTATAAGCGAAAGATGCTCCAAAAGCCTTCACATCAAAGTGAGATGGTCCACGACCGATTTCTTCATCAGGCGTAAATGCCACTCTAATCTTTCCATGTTTAACTTGTGGGTTATGTAATAAATAATTCATAGCAGTCATAATTTCTGTAAGGCCAGCTTTATCATCAGCACCAAGAAGCGTTGTTCCATCGGTCGTAATTAAAGTGTGACCTTTATATGATGGTAATTCTGGAAATTGTTCTGGATTTAAAATAACATTCAATTCCTTATTCAATGTGATTGCCTTACCATCAAAATTCTCATGAATTTGTGGTTTCACATTCTTCCCTGTAAAATCAGTTGCTGTATCTAAATGAGCTAAAAAACCAATTACAGGAACATTTTTATCTGTATTAGCTGGAAGTGTTGCCATAACATAACCGTTTTCATCCATCGTTACTTCCGTCAAACCAATTTGTTTTAATTCTTCAACTAGTAATTTCCCAAACTCAATTTGCCCCGGTGTTGATGGTACTGTATGACTTTCTTCATTCGATTGTGTATCTATCTTCACATATCTAGTAAATCTTTCTATAAGCTCTTGTCTCAACTTATTTCACTCCTTTTTCATAAATCTCTCTTTATTATAATCCTCAAGACAAAATATTTTAAAGTTTTTGACTGTAACTAAATTATTATTTCTGTCACATTTCGTATGTTGTCTCCATTGAAAAACACATGCTCTTCCTTAGTTAAAGCATAAAAATGTAAGAGTCTATTTTGAAAACAATACCATCAAAGTAGACTCCTATTATATTTAGATTATTATTAACGGAAACTTGGAACAAACAACTACTTTTATTTCTCTATATGCATAAGTACAATTCTCCATCCATCAGGATCTTCTATCGTAATCCCCTTTTCTTTCCAGTATGGATTTTCTGGTTCAACTTCATAGTGCCCCATTGCACGTAACCTATTATTTACTTTTTCAATTTCACCTTTATCCGGTATATAGAATACAAGTAAATTGTCTTTTGTTGGAGCTAGACATGGGCTGCCATTTATATGCCTCGTAAATTCTAAATGATATTCTAAATCAGGTAATCCAAACATAACCCCATCATATCCTTCATGATTATGAAACTCACCGATACGTTTTAAACCTAAACCTTCTTCATAAAATGCAATAACTTCTTCAAATTTATCTGTCGGCCGCGCAATTCTAAACTTGACCCAGTTCTTCATACTTTTCTCTCCCTATAAAATCTCTTTACATTCTTATTTTTAATATAAGTGAATTCAATGTTCATTACATCCCCCATTAGTACGAAGATAAGCGAATATATAAAATGCAAATTACTTGAAATACAGAGTACTACACATTAATTTATACTTTGCGTAATAAAATAGTAATAACCATTCTATCAAACTACTTTTTAAATCCATGTTAATGGGAGGAACTGGTATGTATAAAAACGATCGAGAAAGAAAATGGAACGGTCCTTCCAAAGCCAAAGCAATCCCACTTTCTCTTTTAGAAGTAAAAAATGAGCTGAAGAAAAAAAGTAAACTCAAACAAATTCCTATTAAAACATGTAAATTAACAAAAGAAGAGAAAATACTAATTCGTGAAATTAAAGAGCGAACAACACAACTAAACAAAAATAATGTGACGAGAACACGCGCTTATTATCAGTTTTACCTTCACCATCCTGAGATACACTGGGCTCTCCTTGGACATATGGTATCGCGTAATGGTGGTTGGAATATGACAGATTTAAAAGGAGATTTATACACAAAACTATTATCGGAAAAAGATCAACTTACCTATTTCTCTTTTTTAGAGCGGGGAAACTGGTTAATCTTCCAAGATGTGTATCCACAATTTTTACTATATGAACAAAGTCTCAATAGATCTAAAACTCTCTTTTACCTTCTTCCCTATCTCAATGTCTCAACGTTTATGGAAACGATGTGGAACCATTTTTGGAAAACGGACAATCGCTATACATTAACTATAGCAATGATTATTAACGAACAAAGCTATTTAGAAAAAAGAGTCATTCAAAATGACCACTTTAAAAAGACCGTACTAAATAGCGTTGGCTTTCAACTCTTTGATTTCTTCCATTTTAATCATATCCTTTTTCCATACTATGAGGATGAGACCAAACAAAAAACATCGCTATTTGGTGATACAATGAAGCACTTCACCTCCTTACATGAACGGATTTTACTAGGCAAACGTTTGTACTCATTATTGTTTCGTAATGAGAAAACCTTATCAAAAGTAATAAATTGGGCTCATGATCATCCACATACTGCTTCACGAAAAGACTACTGGCCCCATTTATTTTCTGATGTAAATGAATCATTTTCTCGGGAATTTTATAAACGAAGAACAAAAAAATGTCAGCTCAGAAAAGGTGCAAAGCGTTTATACAGTCCTCAATTAATATATGCATGGAAAGATTTAGATCATGAAGATGCCGAGAAAGGAGACTGGTTTGAAGATTGGCATATCGTAGACTATTTCATTGAAAAGGGAGAAAATATAAATGGAAAGATCGAGGATAACTATTGCAAAACACTTGAAAAAATTGAACTTGCAATTCTTACGAAAAAAAACATCCTTCTCCGAGATGAAGAAACTGAAAAGTAATTATCTACCGTTTGTAATTACGATAATTCTTTCTTGTTTCATCGGAACATATTTAGACTTTCTATTTGTTAGCAAACAAATGTACACATTCCCAGTCAGGCCATTTCCAAATACATTTACAATTAATGTAGCTTTTACATTATTGATATTGCCAGCCTTTACTGCTTTATTCTTGCTCATAGCAAAGAAATTATCTCCATTTTCAAGAATTCTATTTATTGTTTCAATAGGTGTTTGCGCAAATATATCAGAGCAGATTGCTGAAAATGTAGGATTATTCACCCATAGTAAGAACTGGCATCATTCGTATTCCTTGTTTGGTTATATGCTTTTCCTGTTCTTCATATGGAATTTTTATCGATGGTTAAAAACGAAATGACGATATTACAATATAGAAAATTACATATTATTAATTAACCTGCGAGATTACTGTTCGTTCTAATTCCCTCCCTTATCAGCAGTCTTATTATCGATTGAATTAGAATTAAGATGTTAACCTTTTTGAGTTATACACTAAGTATTTCCCTGTTTGAATTTAGCATAGTTTTCCCCGTTCATTCCCAACTATGAATATATTTACTCATTCTACAATGTGAATAGTGGTAACTATACATATATACAAATTGAATGCCCACTATTATAGGAATCGAGCTTCTTTAGGTTAAAGAATGATGGCTCTCAATCTTTGTAAAAATACACATTCCATTTCATTTAGGCTACCACTTATCGAAAATTGAAAGACTACAAAACAGTAACCGCATACCACTTAACTCCTATGAGAAGACTTAAAACTAGGACGATATAAATAGCAGACAAGTTCGTCACATTCTGCTTCGTGGACTGACCGTAATGATCTTCCGCGTTTCTTGCAACTAACATCGTTCCTAAAAGTGATACAATTACAATAATAATAACTAATGAAATTGCAAATTCCATTGGCTTTCTCTCCTCTAAAACCAGTCTATTTGAACAGAAAATCGAACCGTTCAACTTAAAAAATTTTATATTTTTGGATGAGAACATAACCAAGAACCTTAAAGCATACTACCTTTCTCTATTATAATAAGGGATGTTTATTCAAGAAGGACCATCCACTTCTACAATTTTTTGCTCATCCACTTTACAAGTGAAAACTGGTATTTCTCAGTAATTGCTATCACTAAAAAAATTAAAAAAACAATACAAAAAAGCAAACAACCTAATGAGTGTTTCTCATCGGTTGTTTGCTTGATATGAGCTCTCAAATACATTTAAGCTTTTATTCCTATATCAAAAATTTTTAGTGTCATTAATAAGAGCACTGCTTACCAAACGACGCGAATTAACGGTTAATAACTTCATTCTCTGTCTGAACATCAACTGGAACACGTTTTCCTATTCCAAAAGCATAAAAACTAATGACAACGATTGCTAGGAAAACGATACCTACAATAAGTGAAATTCGTGTATCTTCATTGAACCACATACCGATTAATACCATAATTAAAAAGGCAATCGTTAAATAATTTGTAACAGGCGCAAAAGGCATTTTGAACGGATGATTTTCCATTTCAGCTCCTTTTGCTTTTCTGAATCGAATTTGACTAATCAGGATGACAAACCACGGAACCATACCAGGAAGTACACTTGCGCTGTATACATACACGAATAAGTTTTTTGGTGCAATATAACTTAAAACAACGCCAACTGCTAAACCAATTAACACACCAACCGTACCAAATAAAGGTACACCGTTACGGGAAATTTTCGCAAAGTATTTTGGCGCTTGTCCATTCACCCCTAATGTATAAAGCATACGTCCTGCACTGTAAATACCACTGTTACAGCCAGACATTGCAGCTGTGATTACGACAAAGTTAATTAGTCCAGCTGCTGCTGTAATCCCAACTTTCGCAAAAGTTGCCACAAACGGGCTACCAATTGAATTTAGTTGATCCCAAGGATAAACAGTTACAATAACAAAAATTGCACCAATATAGAAGATTAAAATACGCCAAATCGTACTTTGAATTGCTTTTGTTAACGTTTTTTTCGGATCTTTTGCTTCGCCAGCTGTAATCCCAATTAATTCGACACCTTGATAAGCCCCAACCACTAGTGATAAAGCAAAGAAGAATCCTGACCAGCCACCTGTAAAGAAGCCGCCATTTTCCCAAAGATTAGATAACCCAATTGCATTCCCTCCGTTACCCAATCCGAAGAAAATAAGTCCAAACCCTGCAATAATCATTAACATAATGGTAACGATTTTAATCATTGCAAACCAAAATTCAAACTCACCAAATGATTTAACAGAAATTAAATTCGCCGCACCAAGAATCACCATTGTGATGATACCTGGCACCCAAGCAGGTAGATCTGGGAACCAGTACTGCATGTATGCCCCAACCGCTATAATTTCTGACATTCCAACAATTACCCACTGAAACCAGTTACTCCACGCCGTCATATACCCTGCTAATGGATGTATATACTTATGGCCAAATGTCGCAAATGAACCTGTTCCCGGCTCTACATACAACATTTCTCCCATCGCACGCATAATAAAAAATATAAAAATTCCAGCAATTGCATAAGCAAGCATTACTGATGGGCCTGTCCATTGAATCGTGCTGGCCGATCCCATAAATAAACCAACACCAATTGTGCCACCCAAGGCAATCATTTGAATGTGACGCGCTTCTAATCCCCTTTTTAGTTCTTTATTTGCCACTCCATTTCCTCCTCATCCACTATTCATAAGCGAGATACAATACTACAATTCCTATTAAGTAAAAAATAATAAGCAAGCGTCACTTTTTTTCTCTCTCTGAAAAGCTGCCCCTAAAATCCTTTTACTCCCCTTCGATCATTCGCAATAATCAGAAAAATAAATCCATCTTCCTTTCATCATAAAATTACAAAATTACTTATTTTATAATAATTTATCTTTCTGAGAAATACAATTATTTTTTGAAAAATTATTATATACAAA
>NZ_NTRO01000118.1:0-306 GCF_002560575.1 Bacillus sp. AFS023182
CAATATAAGTTTCCGTGTTTTGTTTTCGTTTAGTTTTGAGAGTTCAATGAAAGTGTTGACTCTTCAAAAAGAATATGATATAAATTAATTCTGCAATTTGTATGGGCCTATAGCTCAGCTGGTTAGAGCGCACGCCTGATAAGCGTGAGGTCGATGGTTCGAGTCCATTTAGGCCCACCATACAATTTGGGGCCTTAGCTCAGCTGGGAGAGCGCCTGCCTTGCACGCAGGAGGTCAGCGGTTCGATCCCGCTAGGCTCCACCAAAACGCTATTTTATATAGCTTGGTATGTTCTTTGAAAACTAG
>NZ_NTRO01000119.1:0-10285 GCF_002560575.1 Bacillus sp. AFS023182
TTAAAAAAATTGTCTAGTTTTGTGTTGACATACCAAGAATAAGAATGAAATAACAAAAAGCTTTGCAAATCTTTTCGCAAAGCTTTTTATTGTAGTACATATTATAATAATAGTTTTCGTATTTCTTCTGTACTTAGACCAGTAAATTTTGCAATGTCTTCTAATGGCATACCATTTTTTTTCATACCACGAATTAATTGGATTTTCCCCTGTTCAATGCCCTCCTCTAAGCCTTCTTCGCGAGCATGAGCTATTTTAGCTTGTTCATCTAGAAGTACCTTCTCACGTGCTTCATACGCTGTTCGGAAAGATGAATCATGGCTCATATTTTCCCATTTATTCATAGCCTTTTGTAAAATTGGATCTTGATTCATTGCAATCTCCTCCAATGTTTGAGTTAAATGTTCGTCTTCATGTGCTGGTAATAATAACATCCAGCGAACAAATGTATTTTCCCATGGATTTACTTTTTCTTCACGCCATTGTTTCACAAGTTTCGGAATCTCTACAAAATGAATTTCCATATCGTTACTTAAGATTTGTTGTGTCTTCGTATTCCATAACTGTCCGATTGTATGAAAGGATTCATCATTAGAAAACAGCATAAAATCTAATAAATTAATGGTAATTGTTTTACGAAGTGAACGGTATGGCATTCCCTCTTGCATTTGGGATGTGTAGAGCTTACTCCAATAGTATAAAGATCGTTTTACCATATCATGTGTATTTCGAAGTTGAATTTCAATATTCACTTGCGTTCCGTTGTCGAGTGTAGCTAATAAATCTAAAATAGATAACTTATCATCTTCATAAGATTTATGAAGATGTGGATCCTCTAATTGTAGAGAGGTAATAGGTGTATCTAAAGATTCTTCTAAGATGGCGTTTAGAAATCCAGTTAAGATTTCTTCATTCCCCTTTGTTCCGAATAATTGTTTAAAAGCAAAATCGATTCGTAAATTTACTAATTTTGTGGACATGGGTTTTCTCTCCCTGTCTTTCTTTTCTTAACTGTATTGTATAAAATAGTCCTCTGTATATGCAAATTTCTTAAGAAACTTTTCAACAGAAGCTTAATGTTTATACAGCGAATGTTGATTAATTTTATCTTGGATTGCGCTTGCAATGAATTCTTCGATCGTACTGTTAGTTTCTTCAACTATTTTATTAATCGCTTGATATTCTTTGCTGGACATCGTAACAGGTTTAGTCACGCTGCTGCTATCTAAATACACACTATTATTCACACGCTTTATTAATTTTCCTTCTATTAAATATGGTGTTAAAGTTTCAATCCATTCCATCTGCATACCCATAGGTAATTCAATGAGGGACTGACGCACATCAAAATACAAAAAACCTTCTTCTTCAGAAACCTTCAGATTCCTTGGTGAAACATACTGTAGTATTAAATCAACCAGTTGAAAAGAACTACTACGCAATTGATCAGATTTTGGTATACGAAATTTAACAAATCTTTGATGATGGCTACGTGGTTTTTCGGATAATTTATATGCCGGTACGTACCCTGATTTTTTCGCTTCCTTTAAGGTAAATTCACTTCCAAATTCATCAATCAGCATAATATCTCCACGCTTTGGAATAGAGATGACTCTTGCTATCGTATTCCCCTGAAGGTACCTTTGGAACAGGACTGTATTATACTTTTGAGAGTATGTATACAGTGAATTTGCTTGATCAAATCGATGTACAAGTTGACGTAATTCTTCTTCTTTAATGAATTTAGTTTTGCGGTTACGATGTTCCTGTATAGTGGTCGTTAACTCTCCATCTTTTAACCATTTTTCTAATTGATAGGTGCTTACATCATATTTTTTACTAGCTTGGTATAGCGTAAGCCCTTCTGTTTCCCTTTCCTTTTTTATAGTTTCAACATCTTCTTTTTTGAAAAGAAAACTTCCATCTAAACGCCATGTGTCTTTATTTATCGGAACTAATTGCTCTTGCTTCATAAGATTGTTTATAACGAAATTACTAACACCTAAATATTCTTTCACTTCTGTTGTATTCATAATGATTTGTTGATTCTCATTCATGTTATTCTCCCTTTTTTACTTGTTTTATATTTGAGTCAATCATTTATGTAGTTTGATTTTAATTTCAAGAAATATATAATTGTAATTTATTATACCATAGATATTGTTTTATATTTTCTTGCAAATATATAAAGTTTATTTATATTTACTAATTAAATTATCATTTGCATTTAATGAAACATAAACATAAGTTATTTATAAATTTAAGTTAATCATAACCATAGAAAATGGGAGGTTTAAAAAAGAAGGTATAGCTAAAAAAAATGTAAAGATTAATGGAAAATGGACAGATCATCAAATATTAGCTATCATCAACAGCTTGGATGTATAGGCCCATTTCACTTCCAATAACGAAAATTATGTAAATGAGCTGCCCATATGGACAGCTCATTGTATTTTTTGCCTAGCGGGGATTTTTTCCGAAATGCTATATAATTTAACATTTCAACATTCCTTTTAACATTTTAAAGCTCTGTTGATAAACCTCTGGGGAATCCCAATTTTTGTATTTGTTAGGTACTTTAATATCCTCAATATGGTCTTTTTCTCGTGCAATTACAGTTAAATTAGTTATATAGTCTATTAATTCTAAAATGTGGTTTTTTGTTCCAATCGAACCATGTCCTGGGATCGCTATCTCAACATCCATATCTCTAATCTTTTCCAAAATGCGAATCCAATTCTCAGGATTCGATTCTTCAAAAAATGTTGGATGGCAATCAACAAATAATAAATCACCCATAAATATTACTTTCTCTTCTGGAATATAGAGAACTGCATCACAAAATGAATGTCCACCACCTAATGTAAAAAGCTGTGCACTACGTTTAATTCCATGAAACTTTATTGCATCAAAAAATGTTTTTTGAGGTAAAACTAATTTCAAAGTTGGTAATGAAACTTCCAATTCGCTTAGAAAGTTTATTTGATGTTTTAACTTAGGATCATTGGTTTGATTTATTTGATCTTTTAAAGAATGAATATAATTTTTCAAACCTTGTATATCATTTTTTTGCTTATTAATTCTCGCTGGATGAATATCCTTCATTTTTTCATATGTAACTTCACTTGAAATAATATTACTTTCCTCAAATGCTTGGTTACCTCGAATATGATCTCCATGCCAATGACTATTTACAACCCATGTTACCGGTCGATTTGTTATTTTTTCTGCAATATATTTTAAATCTTCAGCAGCTTGTTGTGTGTTAAATGTATCAAAAACTATTGTTTTATCCCCTAAATCAATAAAACCTGCATTTGCTACGGCACCACTGCCTTCTTTTGCTATTGCAACGTATATCCCTTCACTAACTTTTTCAAGACTAAAATGTTTGCTGAAAAATTCCTTATCCATTTTCCTTGCTCCTTAATTTCCTATTTTAACCAATATTTCGACATTAAAAGAAGAATTCCTTTGAAGGAGTATCGCCACATACCCATCAAGCTAAGATATTAAAGTACTCCCTAAATAGAAATTTTGTGGTCTTTATAGCATCAAAGTTCATTTTTATCGTTTTGGTCTTCCATTGCTTTTTGTTTAGAGTGCTGACTCGTCGTGTGGGGGTGAAACCCCACGGTTTGAAACGTAGCGTCATAACGGATAAGAACGAATCCAGGACGAATGATCTTGGCAGTTCGGCTCGTATACTTGCTAGTCCAAGCCGAGAACCATTGCATTGCTTTTTGTCCTTCGGCCTGGCAAGAACAGCACACGAGCCGAAAAAAGTTTTGCCAGGATGAAGCGAAGCGAAAAGGGTGGAGATTTTTGAGTGGGTTTCTCAAAAATACTACCCGTTCCTTGCGGAACTTTTAGCCCTATATATAAGAGTGAGAAGAGAGAGTGTTTTAAAAGTAGTATAAAGCGTTGGTAATACTAGTTTTTTTATTATTTCATATGTGGCGTTTTTGCCACACATGAAATAATAAAAAAAAGAACCGACCAATGTCAATTCTTAAATAATTTATTAGGTAATTGTTTTAATAGAGGCATTTTCATAGCTTTATAAAAAATAACTTGTAAATGCTCTGGAACATTATCCTTATCACCTGCAAAAATAATATTTGGATTTACAAACAAAGAATATGCTTTTGCATTACTTCCTTCAGTACCACTTTCAGCCTTTGCTAGTATTCCTTTTTTCACTAATGAATTAACCAATTTACTAATTCTATCTCTTGGTTTCTCAAGTTCTTTAGCAAGTTCTGAAATATTCATAGGTACAACATTTTTAGCTTTAACATCAAAAACAATAGAATTACTATAAAAAGAAATATAAGGAGTAATATCTATTAAAAATCCTTTTTCGCCTAAAGTTAAATATTCTTGTTTACTTAAAAACTTCATGTTTTCTTGCATAAATTGAGCAAACCTCACTTTCGACTGAGGGCTTCTTTTGGTTCTGGTGCAAAACTTCAGGGAAATTGCAAATAATCTCTAAATCTTGGACATACTGATACTATTACTCTAAAAAAGGTGTGTGATCGGTATGAAAAAGGAAAATTTGTTCAAATGGAAGCACTATCAACCTGATATTATCTTATTAACGGTAAGATGGTACCTACGGTACAACCTAAGTTTTCGTGATTTGGTGGAAATGATGGAGGAGCGAGGTTTGTCTATTGCTCACACCACTATTATGCGTTGGGTGCATCAATATGGACCTGAATTAGATGAAAGAGTACGGCGTCATCTTAAGACAACAAATGATTCCTGGAGAGTCGATGAAACGTATGTGAAAGTAAAAGGGAAATGGATGTATTTATATCGCGCAGTCGATTCAGAAGGAAATACCATTGATTTTCATCTAAGTGAATCAAGAGATAAGCAAGCAGCCAAGCGCATTTTCAAAAAAGCCTTGGCTACTTCTCATATTTGTAAACCTCGCGTAATAACAGTAGATAAGAACCCTGCCTATACTGTAGAAATTCAAGAATTAAAAGAAGAGAAACGTATGCCTGAAGGCATACAACTAAGGCAAGTTAAATATCTCAATAATATAGTGGAACAAGATCACCGTTTCATTAAGAAACGTGTACGTTCTATGTTAGGATTCAAGTCATATGAAACAGCCACTTCTATATTGAGTGGCGTTGAAACCATGCATATGATGAAAAAAGGACAACTTCACTTACAGGTGAAGTCTGCCCAAAATGAAGTTAGATTCATACATAAATTATTTGGAATTGCATCATAATCTACCATTGAACAGTCTATGCAGGTTTCTATGCCTTTATCAAATGATTTTTGCACCAGAACCCTTTTAAAAGAGTCTTATATATGTATATATAAGACTCTTAAATTTAAAATTTATGATTATTATCATGCTCTCTTATAACTGATGAGCGAGTATTTCCCAAAAGCTGAATGCCAATTATTAAAATAAGCATTATTAACATTATACAGGCAAATAACCAAAATGTAACTTGAGCAGGATACTTATCCATACTCTGACCTATAATAATTGGAATTAATGAACCCCCAAGACCGTTCGTAGCTAATAATATACTGGTTGTCTTTTCTGTTTGTCCAGGAAAATATAGGTTTGTGATAATTAAAGCAATCGCAAACATTGCTGCCATAAATAAACCAAGAAAGAAGCATAGAAAGAAACCAAACCAAACATTTCCACTAATGGCTAGCAATATAAGTACAATTAGTCCTCCAATATTAATTAAAAGTAAAAACATGTTATAGGTAAGCCTTTCAGCAATGATACCTGTTAGTGCACGCCCTATTACCATTGCTGACCAGTATATAGTTACAGTTAGTGTTGCAAGAGAATTAGGGACTTCCCACTCTTCCATGAAAATTGAAGGTAGAAAGTGAACAATTGATACTTCGCTTCCACCATAACAGAAGAAGTAGATTGCTGAAAGTATAATGATTAAAAATGTTTTTTTAGTGTAAGAATTATGTTCTTTATTAATTGCTGCATTAGTATCTGTATTTTTTATAAGAAATTCATCAATTTTCCCAAAAGACAATAGCCGCCACCCAAGCAAAATTAAAAATGAGCTTAATCCTAAAAGTAAAAATGCATATTCCCAAATGCCCTTACTTATAAGTACACTGGAGAAAAGTGGCATGAATAATGCACCTAATCCAAAAGCAACTTCTAATTTACTCATTGCGTTCGCTTGCTTTTCTTGAAATGTAACTAAAATAATTGTACCAATACAAGATTCAGCTACTCCAGCTCCATAGCCTGCTAATCCAACTAATGGAAATAGAAAATACCAATTTGGTAAAAAAAATGTGAAAAACTCAAAACAAATCATAATTAAACCAAGAACAACTACATTTTTACGTCCTAGTTTACTAACTAAAATAGGCATGCTAATTACACCAAGTAAAAATCCTACAAATTGAGCAAAGATGAGTAAACCACCATTGCTATAATTTTGCTTATAGTGATTTAGAATCTCAGGCAGCATTGCACCAATAATTACCAAGGTAAAAGCAATTAACATGTATGAAAAGAAGCTTAGCCAAAGCAAACGTTTTACCAACTACTTCTCCTCCTTATTAAAGGTTTATATATTATTTAAATTAATGCTTTATCACACCCCTCAATTCTTTATATACTTCCAAAGATGATTGTGTAAGCAGAAAAGCAAATATCTTTTTTTTACAAAATGCTAACAATTTCTTATTATACTAGATTTTTTTATAATATTTCAAAAAAATTCTTTTTTTGGAATTTCTCAACATTATTTACCTTAATTTAACTTGTGAAAAGGATATTTCGCAGTATATTATGAGTCTGTTATTTAATAACATTTTTTGAATAGTAGCGTATACGATACACAGTCAAAAATCATTATTAGTTAGGTTGGGCCCCCTAACGCCTTGAATATGTTCATAAATTTTTAACATTACTAAATGAGGAGTGTTTTAGAAATGAATAGTAGAGTTAAAAGTTCAACAAACCCTGATAGTTTGTATTACAAAGTGGATAATGTTGTTATGGAGAGAGGGGAAGGAATCTATCTTTATGATCAAGATGGAAATAAATATTTTGACTGTGCATCAGCTACATTTAATTTGAATTTAGGATACAGCAATAAGGAAGTTATTGATGTAGTAAAAAATCAAATGGATAATCTTATTCATGTTACGTCTTCCTATCAAACGGATGCTGTAAATACATTAGCACAAAAACTTGTTGAAATTGCTCCTAGTAATCTTACAAGAGCACACCCAAAAGTTAGTAGTGGTTCAGCTGCAAATGAGGGTGCTATTAAAATGGCACAGTACAATACCGGAAAGCGTGATGTTATATCTTTGTTTCGCAGTCATTTGGGACAAACTTATATGATGTCAGCTCTTTCAGGAAATGCCTTCCGAAGAGAACCTTTTCCACCTCAATTTTCATTTGGACTGCAAGTTCCAGACCCTTATTGCCTGCGTTGTTTTTACAATCAAAAATCTGATTCTTGTGGAATGCTGTGTGTTGAGAGAATTAATGATTTTATTGAACATGCCAGCACGGGAAATGTTGCAGCTATTATGGTTGAGCCGATATCAGGGAATGGAGGGAACATTGTTCCGCCTAAGGGATATTTCAAAGCGTTGAAAAAATTATGTGAAGAACACGATATTGCATTAATTTTTGATGAAATACAAACGGGATTTGGCAGAACAGGTAAAATGTTTGCCGCCGATTACTTTGATGTACAACCTAATATGATGACGGTTGCTAAAGGTTTAGGGGGAACTGGATTCCAAGTTGCAGCTATTCTTACTGAAGAGAAGTATGTAGGTATGCCTGGCCATCATCATTCGTTTACTTATGGATCGAATGTAATGGCATCTGCAGCAGCATGTACCACAATTGACATATTACAAAGACCTGGATTCTTAGAAAATGTAACTTTGGTTGGGAATTATATTATGGAACGTTTAGAAGAAATGAAAGAAAAATTTAAGTTTATTGGAGATGTAAGAGGTGTAGGTTTAATGATTGGGGTTGAAATAGTAAAAGATAATAATGAACCTGATGTTGAGCTTACAAACCATATTGCGAAACGTGCTATGGATCATGGCATAATTATTAGAACATCTAGATATGGATACGGAAATGTATTTAAAATTCGTCCACCTCTTACTATTACTCTGAGTGAGGCAGAGGAACTATGTTATAAATTAACTCGACTATTGGAGGAGATTAAGTGAAAACCTATATTATTGAGTTAGGGAAATACGTATATAGACAGGTGAAAAATCAAAAAGGAACTTTGAAGAATCGTTTAGTAAATGGTTACTCTTCGGGTGGAGATGCACAGTTTAATATTGATACTGCAGCAGAAAATGCCGTCGTTGATTATATCTCAAGTAAAAAAGAATCTATCGCATTTTATACTGAAGATGGTGGTCTTAAGATTTTTGGAGAAAATCCACAATATATTTTAATTGTAGATCCAATTGATGGTACACGCCCTGCAGCCGCGGGGCTTGAAATGTCTTGTATCTCTATTGCTCTAGCAAAATACAAAGACGATTCCAAAATCAAGGATATTGAATATGCTTTTCTAATGGAACTGAAAACAGGAAATTACATGTATAGTGATATTTTTTCAACTTCTATAGAATTTGAGGGTTATAATAGCGTACTACCAAACTTAAGTCAGGACAAAGACATTAAGAATATGTTTTGGAGTTTTGAGTTTAATGGTCATCCTACTAAATTAATGATTGAATCTTATGGACATTTAATTGATGAATCAGCAAATAATGGTGGTGTATTTATATTTAATAGTGCATCTTATTCTATTTCACGAATTATTACAGGTCAAATGGATGCATATGTAGATATTGGGAATAGACTACTTAAGGATTATCCGGATTTGTTACCAGATTTTCAAAGAGTAGGAAATGGTCAAGTCTTACACCTCTTTCCATATGATATAGCTGCTAGTGTGTTTCTAGCAAAAAAGGCGGGAGTTATTATTACTGACGCATATGGTAATTCTTTAGATGAAACTCTTTTAACAAATCTTAGTTATATTAACCAACAGTCATGTATAGCGGCTTCTACCAAAGAATTACACCAAAATTTATTGGAACAAATTAATTGGAAACGGAGCGAAGAAAAATATGAAAGCATTGGTATGGACTGAAAATAAAGTATTAGAATACAAAGAAGTGGAAGAACCTCAAATACAAAAAAATAATGACGTAAAAGTTAAAATTTATGGTACTGGGATTTGCGGAACCGATTTGAATGTATTAAAAGGGAAGATGTACGCTGCTCCAAATATGGTTATGGGACATGAATCAGTTGGAGTGGTAGTTGAAATGGGGGCAGATGTTAAAAATGTAACTGTAGGAGATCGTGTTGTAATTGATCCTACCCAGTTTTGTGGAAAATGTTATTACTGTAGGAAAGGTTTAACATGTTATTGTGAAGAGTTTGATGAATGGCAATTGGGAATTGGTTCTCATGGAACTTTCGGAGAATATTATGTTGGGGAAGATAGATTTATTTACAAATTACCCGAATCAATGGAATGGGAGAGAGCCACTTTAATTGAACCTCTTTCATGTGTTCTTAGCGTTATAGAAAAAGCTAATATAAAGCCAGATGATTCTGTTCTAGTTTTAGGGTCTGGGCCGATTGGACTCTTAGTTCAGATGATTGCTCGAAAACTTTCTAGAACTACAGTTGCCACAGAAATTGGTCCCTATAGAACAGAAGCTGCACGAAAAATAACCAAATATGTATATCATCCGCAAGAACTCACCTTAGAAGAAATCTACCGAATTAATCAAGGAAGAAAGTTCGATGTAATTTTTGATGCTATAGGTAATCAACTAGACTGGGCATATCCACTTATTGAAAAAGGTGGAAGACTTATTCCCATGGGATTTGATGATACCTATGAGTTCAAAGTCAAACCGTTTGAATTACTATCAAAAGGAATTACAATTATTGGAACTGGAGAAGCGCATCATATGATGGAAAAGGCTTTATCCTGCGCTATAGACCTTCCAGAATTATCGAGTTTAATTACGGAGAAAGTAGCACTTGAAAATTTCGATACAGCTATTGGTAAATTAATGGGGTTTGATCCAAGTACAAATGAAAGAAAAGATATTAATTCTATTAAAACAATTTTAGTGTCTGAACCTAATAGTATCTAAGAAATATTAACCGGCTCCTTGTATGCTAAGGAACCGGTTATTGATTTTACTACTTTTTATTAATGTATAAAACATTTTTATT